>RFYG01000005.1 GCA_009925685.1 Pseudomonadota bacterium | reverse complement strand
GTCAATTAAATCACTAGTTTTAAAGCATCAAAGAAACATAAAATTCATCAATAACTACAAAAATTCTTTAAGAGATTTTATTAATTTCTTTGGGCAAGAATTTTTCAGGGATAATTATAGAAATGATTTTTTTGACAACAAAAAACCAGAAATATTTTTAACCAAATTTTTCAAATCAAAATTCTCAAATAAGGTGACTCCAAAAATTAACAACAGCACACTTTTGGATCTTTTGACTAAAGAACCAAGAAATTTATAAACTTGCTAAATATTAATTTTTTGCATGGTTTGCTGAAAATTCGTGGGAATTAAATCTTGAGATGTTGCACTATAAAAACTTTGCAAATTTGTTTGAGAAATTTCATCAAAAAGATGGATTTTTCTTTGATTATCTAGGTGAGAAATTATTTCATCAAAAATTAAAATCGTCGGAAAATTCTTATAATTGGCTGAAATCTTTGCCCGCGCCAAAGTAATTGATATCATCATAGCTTTTTGCTCGCCAGTTGAAGATCTGGTTGCTAAAGATTTTTTGTCACTAAAAATTGCATCAAAATCTGCACGATGAACCCCAAAATCGGTACGAAAATTTTCTAAATCTTGTTGGCGATTTATTTGCAATTTTTCGCGGTATAAATTCTCAATTTTTAATGCTGAATTATCGTGAATTTCGCTTTCCACTTCGCCTTTTACTAAAAGTTTGGTTTTGGGAAAATTTGACGCAAAAGATTCGATCGCTTTATTAAAAAATTCTATAGCTTCAATCCGAGCAAAAGCTATGGCAATTCCAATCTCGGCAATTTTATGTTCCACAATATTAAGCCACTTTTCTCCCGCTGATTGATTGCGATATTTTTGCAAAATTAACAACCTTTCTTTTAATAGTTTTTGATAATCGCTTAATCGATTTTGATGAGTTAAATCTAAGTCGCAGACAATTTTATCAAGATAATCGCGACGATAAGATTTACCCAATATAAATAGTTGTTCAATTTGAGGGGTTAAAAAAATAAAGTTTACTAAGTAATTTTTTAAATCCGATTGACGCTTGGAAGAAGCTATCTCGCCATTAAATTCATAAGTTTTTTTGCGAATATTTTTATCATATTTTACAGCAATATTATCGATGTAATCATGATTTTTTAATTCGGCGTAAATAGTGAAATTAGAAAACGGATTTGAAAGATGAACGGAATTGGGCAACTGCAACATTTCTTCTAAATCATCCCCGCGAAGACTTAAATTTCGACCCAGAACACTTATGGCTTCAAGAGTGTTAGTTTTTCCAACTCCGTTATCACCATAAAACAAAACTTGGTTCGATTCAAAATCAAATTTTTTATAATCAAAATTGCGAAAATTATTAAGAACCAATTTTGTAATTAAGGTGGCCATTATTTGGGATTAAACACGAACTGGCATTAAGACATAAACCGAGCTCATATCCTGTGCTTCGATTAATGCTGGCGACATGCCATCTCGAAAACGAATCATGAGCTCTTCCTTGTCGATTTGACTAATTATATCAAGCATATATCGCGAATTAAAGCCAGTTTCAATTCTATCTCCAGAGTAGTTTATATCTAGTTCCTCAAAGGCTAGCGGGTTATCGTCACCGCCGACTTGAAGAGACATTTTGCCATTTTCAACAATTACTTTCACGGAACGATGTTTATCGCTGGCAACAGTTGAAACTCTATCGACGCAATCAAACAAATTTTTGCGATTAATTAAGGCGAGATGCGAATTATTTTTTGGTAAAACTTTTTCGTAATCAGGAAATTCGCCATCAATAAGTTTTGACATGATCATTGATTTATCAGCGACAATTCTGATTTTAGAACGCGAAACAGCAACTTTAATTTTTTTAATTCCGTCAATTATTCTTCTAATTTCATTAACTGATTTTTTGGGAATAATAACTGAGAAACCTTGTTCGATTGGATTATCCATGAAAGATAATGCCAGTCTATGACCGTCAGTGGCAACGGTTCTGATTTGATTGATATTTTCTTTGCTGAAGCCCTGCAAAAACAAACCATTTAGATAATAACGGCTCTCATCGTTTGAAATAGCAAAACGCGTTTTATCAATCATTTTACATATTTTAACCGCATCAATTTCAATTTCTTGATTCATTTCACCTTCAGATAAGGCCGGAAATTCACTAGCGTCAATGCATGGCAAATTATATTTTGATTTGCCCGACTTAATTTGTAGATTAATTTTATTTTCAAGTTTGACTAAAATTGGACCGTCCGGAATTTTTCTAATAATATCAAAAAACATCTGCGCTGGCACTGTAGTTTGACCAGAGTTTTTCATGTCGCACTCAAAAGATGAGGTAATTAAAATATCCATATCAGTTGCCGATAAAACCACCTTATCGTCAGCAACATCGATTTTTATGTTCTGCAAAACCGGAATAGTGTTTTTCTTTTCAACCGCGCCATTCGTATCGGAAATAGCTTTTAATATGATAGATTTTTGGACTTCGAACTGCATATTTTTGAATTAATAGTTTTAGAAAAATTAAAATAATTTTATTTCATCAATAAACTTATTTTGTAAAGTTTTTTTTAATCTTCCGATCAAGACTCGCTTACATTTGGAATAAAATGCGACGAGGCGTTATTCGACGAATTTTCATCTTTTGCAATATTAGAATTTCTACGAATTTCTTTACCCGCCAACAAATCTTTAATTTCGTCCCCACTAAGAGTCTCATACTCAAGAAGAGCTTTGGCAAGCTTTTCAAGATCATGCTTTTTGTCGGTAAGAATTTTTTTAGCTTTTTTGTGAGCGTCATCAATTATTCTTTTTATTTCGGAGTCAATTAATTTGCCGGTTTCTTCAGAATAATTTTTTGTTGAACCATAAATTTTTGATGACTCATCATCAGTATAATCAATAGTTCCGACTTTTTCACTTAAGCCCCACTTGGTTACCATATTGCGCGCCATATGAGTTGCTTGCTCAATATCAGACATGGCTCCCGTAGTTACTTTTTCGTGGCCAAAAATTATTTCTTCGGCAACCCTTCCGCCCATAGCCACCACCAGATCATCATGTAATTTAGCACGCGATACGGAAAAACGATCATTTTCGGGAAGACGCATAACCAAACCCAAAGCTCTTCCGCGAGGAATAATGGTAGCTTTGTGAATTGGGTCAGAATTTTCACAATTTAGAGCGGTAATTGCGTGACCTGACTCATGATAAGCCGTAAGTTCTTTTTCAGATTTTTGCATAACCATCGATTTTCTCTCGCTTCCCATCATAATTTTATCTTTGGCATCTTCGAGATTTTTCATGGTAACCATTTTTTGATTATTACGGGCAGCCATCAAAGCCCCCTCATTAACCAAATTTGCTAAATCAGCACCCGCAAAACCCGGAGTTCCACGCGCAATAATTTTAACATTTACATCGGAGGCCATTTGAATTTTTTTGAGATGAACATCTAAAATTTGCTCTCGACCTAAAATATCTGGGTTAGGAACGGTAATTTGACGATCAAATCTTCCAGGGCGAAGCAAAGCCCTATCCAAAACATCTGGTCGATTGGTTGCCGCAATAATAACCACCCCTTCATTTTCAGAAAAACCGTCCATTTCAACAAGCATTTGGTTTAGAGTTTGCTCTCTTTCATCGTTACCACCACCAACTCCCGAACCCCTGTGGCGACCAACCGCGTCTATTTCATCAATAAAAACAATGCAGGGCGCAGATTTTTTGGCTTGCTCGAACATATCTCTAACGCGACTAGCACCAACCCCAACAAACATTTCCACAAAGTCGGAACCAGAAATTGAAAAAAACGGAACTCCCGCCTCCCCTGCAATTGCACGAGCTAATAAAGTTTTACCAGTTCCAGGTGAGCCAATTAATAAGCATCCGCGTGGAATTTTGGCTCCAACATCAGTATATTTTTTAGGGTTTTTCAAAAAATCGACGATTTCGGAAAGCTCTTGCTTGGCCTCGTCAATACCCGCCACATCGGCAAAAGTGACCTTGTTTTTATTTTCTTGAAGCAATTTTGCGCGTGATTTGCCAAAACCAAAAGCCCCTCCACTACCTTTACCAGTTGCACTTTTAGCAAAATATAGCCACAAACCAATCATAATTAAAAATGGCAACCAACTAAAAAAACCTGCCATAATTTTTTCAGATTTACTAACTAGCGGTAAAGAATTGATCGCAACATTTTTTTCTTGAAGTTTTTCAACTAAATTTGGGTATTGAGGAAGATGGGTATTAAAGCGATTTCCATCTTTCATGATGCCCTCAAGATCATTGCCTTTGATATCAACTTGAACAACCTCACCGTCATTAACTTTTTTCATAAAGTCGCTAAAATTGAGCTTATTAGCGCCTATGCCATCAGAACCGTTAATAAAATTAGATACCGCCATTACAACGAAAAAAATGACAAGCCAACTCAGAAAATTTTTGTTCATATAAGGAAGTGAAATTAGTAAATAAAATTAGAAATTTTATGATTTTCAAATTAGCTAAATATATCAAATCTAAGTCAACTATTAGCTAAAATCTAAAGCCAAACTCTAAGGCTCCTATAAAAAAACTTCAAGAAAGAATATCGAGTAATTCTATATTTAAATTGCTATCGATTGAGTTTGATGGAGTATTTTTTGGAGAAATAATTTTCGATTTCTTTTTTGCGCTCGTTGTCAATTTTATCTTCGATGATAACTATTTCCGATAAATCAAACTCCGATTCAACCGAACTTAGGCTTGCATGTCTACCGATTTTTAAAGGCAAAGAATCAAACTGACTAAGATTATCAACGCCCGAGGAGAGCAATTTGCCATTCAAATAAAATTTTAGAGTTTGGTTAAAATCGCGCTCAAATTGAATTAAATATGGCGTATTTTTGGCCACTATGTTTGAAAGATTATTAGTGGTTGAGTTAAGGCTTGCTGATTGATTGGTAAGCGTAAAATTTATTAAATTTTGAGGACTGATATTTACCGAAAACACTGGCCTGCATTGATTTATAGCTTCAGACTCAATTACGGTAACTGATCCATTTGTTTTGGTGCAAATTCTATCAAAAATATATGCATTAGAAGAATAGCTTTTAAATTGCATAACCAAAAAAATAGCTAAACTCGAAGATCCTAATTTTATAGAATTAACGGCCAAGAATTGTGAGCTATTTGAGGTATTTTTAAATCGTAGAGTTGGTAAATAGTTAATTCCTTTTTCAATATAAAGCGGTCCTGAGCTTGAGAAACCGGCACTTGCTTCATAATCGATTCGTGTATCATCAATTTTCTGTGAGGCTGAAGCATTATTTTTATCAACACTTTTTTGGTTATTATCAAACCATTGAGTAATTGGTTGAGAGTCTTTTCTTTGAGCGCTTATCAAGCTTGAACTGAGGGTGGTTTCGTACCACAATAAAATATTGTTGGTTCTACCAAGAATTGAATTTTGAGTAAGAGATTGGGATCTTGATGTAACTGTTTCGCGATAAATATTAGTGCCTTGATATATTCCAGTAATAAGAATCCCAAGAACTATAATTAATAAAGAGACTTCAATCATTGTGTACGCCTTGATTGAAATGTGTTTATTAGGTTTTTTAATTTTATTTATCATGAAGTTAAAACTTGTATAAATAGTTTAAGCTTGCACCAAAAATTCCGGCACTAAAACCGTTTTCACTAATGACCGCTCTACTTACATCAAGTGTCAAATTGTCGGTGAATTTGTAACCAATTGAAAATTGTAACTGTCTATCGGTTGATGATTTGGGTATATCAAATAGTGTATTTGGTCTTTTGATATTTCTAATCATTAACGATGCGCTAGCGGTCCAACTTGAGTATTTTCCGATAGCCGCAAAGGTGGCATAATTTCCAACTCGCCCTTTTTCTCCGGAAAAATTTTCGGTTCTAACGATTTCGACAAAAGGAATTAAAGAGGTTTCTCGACCAATTTTGTAAAGATATTCGACACCCGCAACATACCCAGTTTCACGCTTTCTGCCCCTAGCATCAACACCCATACTTCTATATCCAAAATTGTAAAATAAATTATCAATTGTTAATAAATTTTCACCCTCAATCAAAACTGAATATGAAGAAAAACTTCCGGTGTTGGATGATAAACCATTATTACTCAATTCCCTTCCGCGATCATTTATGGCACTTTTGCTTAAATCAGTTGAATCGGTAAAAAAACTGCTAAACGAAATTTGACTCCCTTCTAAAAGAGCTGTGATGTTGGCCCCAAGCTTCTCACGCAAATTATAATCTTCGGCAAATTGCGAAGCAAAAACCCCAATTCTTTTTGATTTTCGGTGAGCAGTTCCAAAAGAAGGATCAAATTTACCAATTGTGAATTTCATGTCTTCATTCTCGTAGTACAATTTTAACTCTTCAATTAACAATCCAGTTTCATATAAGGCGAAACCTCTATTATCGCTCAAAAATGTTCTGTAGCGTTCCGGGTTTTGTTTATCTCTGGTGGTGAGGGTTGCGTTGTCTTGAATGCGCCATTGGGTTTTGACTGACCAGTTTTCATCAAAATGTAAGCCGAAATTTGGTTCAATATAAACAAATCCGTTGGAGTTTTTATTATTTTTTTTATTAGAACTAATTATGTGATCAGCTTGGATTTGATAAAGCACACTTCCAGATAAAGTCGGTCTAAAATAATATCCGGAATCCTTGCTTTTGTCTTCAGCATTGGCATTAATCGAAACAAAAAATAATATGAAAAAAGTTAATATTTTGTGTGAGAATTTCATCTTTTTGAGTTATTTTTTTAAAATTATGGTGACCGTTGTTCCAACGCCTTCTTTGCTTTCAATTATTAACTTGCCCGCCAACAAATCAATAAAATGTTTAGTAAGGTAAATTCCAATTCCAGTTCCGGCAACAGAGATAGAATTACCTGCCCTAAAAAATTTTTTACCAATATTGTATAAATCTTTTTCAGGAATACCGATACCGCTATCAATCACACGAATTGCGATACAATCATCTAATATTTTGCCAATTACTTTTACGTTTGAATTGAGGTTAGAATATTTTATTGCATTCGATACGATGTTAGACAAAGCGTGATCAAGAAGCTTTTGGTCAGTCACATAACTCTTTGGCAAATCATTGATTCGCATGTGAATTTGAATATTTTTTTGTTGAGCCAAATTATAATTTTTATCAATAATATCGCTAACTAAAGCGCAAAGGTCGAACTCTTGTAAATCAACCTTGATCTTGCCATCACTATTTTCCATTTTAGCTAGGTGGAGCGTGCTATTAATTAGACCGTTCATTCGCTGAATGCCTGATTTAATTTTTTCTAAATAAGAAAATACTCCGTCTTGGGGATAGTTGTTGTTTTTTAGTTTTCGCGCAATCAGTTCACGATTACCATCAATAATTTGCAACGGAGTTTTAAACTCGTGAGAAACAAGGGCCACAAACTCGTTTTGCATTTTACGCATTTCTTGTTCTTGTTTAAGGGCGTCTTTAAGTTGAAGGGTTTTTTCCATTAAAGAATGATTGGCGATCATAACTTTTTGAATTGACGAAGAGCGATCAAGAGCAATCGAAAACTGCTCAGCGACAATTTCAATAAAATCAATTTCATCTTGAATCCAAGTGCGTTTTTCGGATTGGTGAAGATATATCGCACCATTGACAATGCCGTTGAAATTAGTGGTTATGGCAATTTGCGAGGAAATAGAATATTTTGAACATATATCACGAATATCGTTAAAATTGTTGTCATTAGTTATGTCATTGATGATTGAAATTGATGATTTTTTGTTTTTAACGCCAAATTTTTTATAAAAATTATTTTGAAAATTGATATATCGTTGAATGTTTTCAATGCTTTGAGAAGTAATTTTATCGGGGATTATTTTATCCGAGAAAATCGAAGAATACTCGATTACAAAATCAGTGCGATTCTTTTTAAAATCATGGATTATACATCGATCACATTTTAAATGTTCGCACAATATTTTAGCGATTGCTCGCGCTAGATTGTCGATTTTTTCATCGGAGATAATTAGGTTAGCAATTTCACGAAGTGTCCTTTCGTTTCGCAGAGTCCTTTCCAAAACTCTTAATAAAGAAATATTGGCTCGAGATTTTAATTTTCTGTCTTCGTTTTGTGAATTATTATCAACCTTGATAAAGCTAAAAATTCCATATTCACGAATTGTATTTTCTGATTTAATTTGATGCGGATGAAAACTAATATGAAGTTTAAAATTACCAAACTTAAAATGTTCAAATGAACTAGATACTACGGCAACGCACTCGGTTTTATCTCGCACAGCTCTAATTAATCTTGAATATTCGATTTGATCTTCTGAAAAATTGTCTAATTCAATATCATCAAATAAGAAATCATAATTTTGCCCAATAACTCGAGTTTCATCGAGCATAAATAATTTATAAAACTCGCTATTTGCTTGAATTATTGATAAAAAATTTGGAACTTTTGAATTATAAGAACATATTATACTGGCTTCGGGCTTAGAGTTTACTAAGAGGGATAATTGACCAATATCATCATCATTTTCAAAAATAGAAAAATTTTCTAAATCCGATTCTACTAAATTTTTGGTCATTAATTAGCGCTTTTGGCGAAAAAATTATTATAAAATTTGGCGATTAATTCTTGGGATTGGGAAGAATTGAATAAAAAAAATTTGAATTAAAAACCTATAAAACTCAAGCGAAAATTATAATTATTTCTTAGTTTTTTTGGAGAATTTTCTGGGTTTTGTTGGGTTCAATTTCTTTTTCTCAATCGCCATCGCAATAACATCAACAGCTCTGTTAAGACCTATTTCAAGGATATTATCTTCTTTGACCGAAGTAAATTTTTTATCATGCAACAAATATGGACCAAATGGACCAATATTGGCGATAATTTTTTGACCAGATTCGGGGTGAATTCCAACTTCACGAGGTAATTGTAATAAATCTTGAGCCTGCTTCAAATCAATTGTGGCCGGATCAATATTTTTAGGAATTGAAACTCTCTTGGGTTTTTTAACTTTCGGGGCAGTTTTTTTGGTTTTGCTCGGCGATTTGCTCGATGATTTTTTGGTTTTTTTGGCTGAAACTTCTTCTGAAGTATCATCATCTTTTAAGAAATCGACATTATCAACTTCAAGATATGGTCCATAGGGACCAATTTTAACAATAATATCTGCGCCAGATTTAGAATCTTTGCCTAAAATTCTGGGCTCAAATTGTGGTTTTAAATCACCATTTTCATCAAAACCAGAGTCGTCAGATTGGCCAAAAATTTGCATGGTATGTTTACAATCTGGATAATTGGAGCAACCGATAAATGAACCGAACTTACCGAGCCTAAGTCCAAGAGAACCAGTTTTGCAAGTTGGGCAATTATTGCGCAATTTACCATCTTCATTGCGACCAAAAATATGTTCACCGAATTTTTGATTTAAAACTTCTAGAACTTCTGGAAATGGCTTTTCCATGACATCGCCGATATTTTTATTAAAATCTTTCCAAAAATTTTTCAAAAAAACTTTCCAATCCATAGCTCCGTTAGAGACAACATCTAATTCATCTTCTAGGTCAGCCGTGTAATCATATTCAACATATTTCACAAAAAATTCTTTAAGAAATGTAACCACTATTCTTCCACGCTCTTCAGGGATAAATCTTTTTTTATCAAGCTTAACATAACCTCTATCTTGCAAAACTGAAATTATTGTAGCATAAGTCGAGGGACGACCAATTCCAAGCTCTTCCATTTTTTTAACCAAACTAGCTTCAGAGTAACGAGGCGGTGGCTCAGTAAAATGTTGCATTGGCGATACTTCGAGTAGATTTAAAGATTGTTTTTCGGTCAACTCTGGCAATGTGGTTTTAGATTCATCTTCATCTTCAGAATTATCATCAAAATCTTCGCGATAAACTTTATAAAAACCATCAAATTTTATGGTTGATCCAACCGCTCTAGCCTTTGCGTATGATGGCTCCGAAGATATTTCGGCAATTACTTGATCAAATATCGCATCACTCATTTGTGAAGCCAACATTCTTTTCCATACCAAACTATAAAGAGCGAATTGATCATTATCTAAAGAGTGGCGAATTTTATCTGGCTCAAGCGCAAAATCAGTTGGGCGAATTGCTTCGTGAGCTTCTTGAGCGTTTTTGACTTTACTCTTAAAAACATTTGGGGATTCAGGTAAATATTTTTCACCATATATTTTATTGATGGCATTTCTAACCAAACCAATCGCCTCGGGGGCAACATCGATAGAATCAGTTCTCATATAGGTAATCAAGCCTTGCGAAGTGCCGTTTATGTCAACGCCTTCATATAATTTTTGGGCAATCATCATGGTTTTGCTGGCTGAGAAGCCCAACTTGCGGGCCGATTCTTGTTGCAAAGATGAAGTTGTAAATGGTGGATAAGAACGTCTTTTACTTTGTTTTTTGGTAATCGATAAAACTCGATAATTTTTGGATTCTAAATTTTGCTTTATCTTGTCAGCTTCTTGAGCGTTAGTAACCGAAAATTTTTCGAGTTTTTTTCCATCAATTTCGGAAACGGTAGCCAAAAATGGAATTTTTAAAGTATTTTCAAGATTAAGTTTGATGTCCCAATATTCTTGAGTTTGAAACTTTTCAATTTCTTCTTCTCGATCGCTAATGAGCCTTAATGCAACCGACTGAACTCTTCCGGCCGAACGACTCCCCGGAAGTTTGCGCCACAAAACTGGCGATAATGTGAAGCCAACCAAATAATCGAGAGCTCTTCTAGCTTGTTGCGCGTTGACCAAATCCATATTAATTTGGCGGGGCTTTTTAATGGCTTCAAGAACTGAATTTTTAGTAATAGCATTAAAGACAACTCGCTCAACTTGAGTTGATGATTTGAGGGCTTTTTTACTTTTTAGAACTTCTAGGATATGCCAAGCGATTGACTCACCTTCACGATCAGGGTCGGGGGCAAGAATAATTTTTTGACAATCTTTAGCTTTATCAACAATATCTTTGACATGCTTGGTTGATTTTGCAGAAATTTGGTAGTTCATCAAAAAGCCTTTATCGGGCTCAACAGAACCATCTTTACTTGGGAGATCACGTATATGGCCAAACGAGGCTAAAACTTGGTAATCTTTGCCAAGATATTTGCCAATTGTTTTGGCCTTGGCGGGAGATTCAACAATTAAAAGATTTTTCATTATTTCAAATATTTCGTCTAACGATACGGCCTTTTGTAAGGTCATAGGTGGTCATTTCAACCTCAACTTTATCACCTTTTAATATACGAATTTTATTTTTGCGGATTTTTCCAGAGGCGTGGGCGATAATTACATGACCATTTTCTAATTCAACTTTAAAAATAGTATTGGGCAAAACCTCTAATACCAGTCCATTCATGGATAATAAATCTTCTTTGGGCATTTTAGTTTATTTTTATTTATTGATTAAATTGATTTTTGAAAATTGAGGCGCAAGTCTTAACATTAAAATATTCAATTGCAAGCTTTTAAATTTTTTACAAGCAATAAAATAGCCCCTCCGCTGACCCTTGTTGTGAAAAAATTATTCTTCATTTATTGGCATTCTAACTCCAAGAAGATGGCAAATAGCCATGGTTAATTCGCTTCGATTTAGAGTATAAAAGTGAAAATCGTTAACACCTTTGTTGTGAAGTATTCGACATAATTCGGTGGCCACAATCCCAGCAACTAAATTTCGGGTTTCACCATATTGATCTAAGCCATTAAAAACATCTTCCATCCATTTAGGAATTTTCGCTCCGCACATTTTAGCAAAATGCTTTGCTTGTTTAACGTTGGTAACTGGCAAAATACCGGGAACGATTGGAATTTCGATTTTGTTTTTTCGACATAAATCAACAAATTTTAAAAAAACCTCAGAATCAAAAAAGAATTGCGTAATAATTCGATTGGCTCCAGCTTCAACTTTACGTTTAAGGTTATCTATATCATTTTGCATTGACTTTGCTTCGGGATGTTTTTCGGGATAACCAGCTACTGAAATATCAAAATTAATGTTTTCGGAACATAACTTTTTTATACCCAAAACTAATTCATTCGCATATTTATAACCATTTGGATGCAATTGATAATTTGGACTTGAAGCTGGCATGTCACCTCGAAGAGCAACAATATGCCTAACTCCAATTTGCCAATAATTACGCAAAATTGTATCGATTTCTTCTTTTGAGGCTCCTACGCATGTAAGGTGAGAAGCGGGTTTTAGTTTAGTTTCATTGATTATTCGAGCAATTGTGTGATGAGTTCTTTCACGAGTTGAACCGCCAGCTCCATAAGTCACTGAAACGAAATGAGGCTTTAGGTGCTCAAGGTTAGAAATAGCATCCCATAATTTTAACTCCATTTCGTTATTTTTTGGAGGAAAAAATTCAAAAGAAACGTTTAGTTTTCTTTGATTAAGAACAACCTCTTCAAGTTTATTAGCAAATATTTTCATGAACTGGTAACCATCGATATTTTGAAAAATATACTAATTCGGAAATTTAATTTTTAACCATCGCAAACATATCAAACTCTTAATCCAAATTGCGTCGATTATGATTTATATTTTTTTTGATTAGTCAATTGACAATTATTGATTGGGTGAATAAAATTTTTAGACTTTATTTGAAAAATTTGCTTATTTTTTAAATAATTTTTCTTTGAATTTCAATCATTCAAAAATCTAAAAATTTAGCCTAGTTTTTGTTGTTAATTTTCTTGAATGGGTTTGTAGCTCAGTTGGTTAGAGTGCGCGCCTGATAAGTGCGAGGTCGGTGGTTCAAGTCCACCCAGACCCACCATTTAAGAATAATTTTGATTAATCTTACTCTCACGCGCGATAATTTAACTAGCAATCGCTGTTATTCTCATATTTTAATTACCAAATTGCTCACGAATAATTCTTTCTTCAAGAGAATGGTTTGGATCAAATAAAATCTTAAATTCTTTACTTAAATCCTCAAATATTTCTACTTCAACTACATTTCTAACTTCGCGGGAATCGGCGGTAGCACTGACTGGACGATTATCGTAATCTAAAACTTTAAATTTTATTTTAGTTTGAGATGGAAGCAATGCCCCGTTCCATTTTCTTGGTCGAAACGGACTAATTGGGGTTAAGGCTAAAATTTTTGCTCCAAACGGAATAATTGGCCCCCCAGCCGAAAGATTGTAGGCAGTACTTCCGGCAGATGTTGAAACTAGTATTCCATCGGCAGTTAGGCAAGATAATCGCTCTTTAGAGTTTATTTCGATTTGAATTTTGCTAGCCTGATTAGTTTGGCGCAAAAGCGCAACTTCATTGATTGCAACATGATCATGTTTAATATTATCGATATCAGTTGCGACCATTTTTAGGGGATTAATTTTGGAAATATGAGCGCTGTTAATCGCTTTAATCAAATCTCCATCATTATATGAATTCATCAAAAAACCTACCGTTCCACAATTAATTCCATAAATTGGTAAAGGATTATTTTCAAAATCATGAAGAAGATGAAGCATTAAACCATCGCCACCAACGGCAATTATTAAATCGCAATCTCCAATATTTTGGTGTGATAAAGTCAAATCCTGAAAATTATATTTTTGTACCAATAAATCTTTTTGCTTAAGAGCTAAATCATTATTTTTGGCACCAATTATACCAATATTTTTAAACATTTTTGGAATGATATATTTCGTTTAATGCTATCGCAGTTGCAACCGATACATTTAGACTTTCGACCGCAATATTGGTGTTAATTCGAACCAAAATATCGCAATTTTTTTTGACTAAACTTCTGATTCCGTCCCCTTCCGAGCCAACAACTAAAGCTATATTTTTATATTCTGCAATTTTTTTCTCATTCATCGAACCCTCCCCCGCTAATCCGACGCACCAAAAACCGATTTTTTTTAATTTATCTAAAAGATTGTTTAAATTACTTGCGACATATAACTCTGCAAATTCAATATTCCCAGCGGAGGCTTTAATCATTGACGAAGATTCTTTTGCACAATTATGTGAGCAAAAAATAATTTTATTAAAATCAAAAGCTACGGCACTTCGAATAATAGCGCCAACATTTTGCGGATCGGTAATTTGGTCAAGGATTAAGATATTTGGAAGATCGTTTTTATCATCAATATGATTCAGCTCTTCAAGTAACTCGAATTGCGTTTTTAAGTTTATTTTTGAAACCTTTACCGCAATACCTTGGTGCACAAAATCTCGGGGTAATGTTTGATTCAAAAAATTATTATCTACAATTTTAGTAATTTTAAGGAAGCGCTCTAATGAATTTTTTTTTATAAAATTATTGAAACTCTCGCGGTTATTTTCTGTGATTAAAATTTCGAATATCTGTCTTTGGCGATTTTTTAAAATCAAAAAACATGGGTTTTTGCCACCAACCCAGAGCCAATTGATCTCGCCACCACCATCACGGTGGCGAGATATCTTGTCAACTTTAGAGCTTTTGTTGCTTGATTTCATTATTTTTTTTGTTGATCTGAGCATTGGACTCAGGGGTTTCGGCTGAAGAATCTACCGAAGATGATTTATTTTTTGATGAGTTCTCAAGATTTTCATTGCTGGAATTTTCTTCATTTGGTTGCGAGTCAATAGCTTCAGGAGAATCATTGTTTTCACTTGGAGCTTCGGAAGGTTTTTTAATTAGTAATTTTACTTTGTTATCTTTGATAAATTTACCGTTAATTTTTTCAATTTCTTCAATTTTTAGAATGTGGCGAATATATTCTTTTGACGATTCAAACTCCATTGGCTTAGATTTTTTGACATCGTTTAATTTAACAATAAACCACAATTCATCAATTTTAATAGGATCAGAAATCTCATCCTTTTTGATGGATTTGAGAGTTTCAAGAATTTTAATATTAATGGTTGATTCAGCTTTATAATTTATCTCCCCACCATTTGACGATGACACCGAATCAATTGAATATTTTCTGACAGCATCGGCGAATTTTAGAGGTTTTTTTGGATTATTAATTTCCTTTAAAACATTTAATGCACCACCTTCATCGCGCAAGACTATTTGCGAATATTTGTATTCGCTTTTACTTTCTAGATCGGCATTCAATTCATTAAATTTTTCAACAATTTTTTGATCATTAACAGAATCCTTTAAGGCATTATTAATGTAGGCTTGGCGTATTGTTGAAGTTTTAAAAGACTCAATTGAATTCTTAACCTCAAGAGTATTGTCTAAACCCAATCTTTTGGCTTCGGCGATAATTTTTTTATCGAGATAAATTTCTCGGGCAAAAACCTCTAAAACTTGGTTTGGGAGCTTTTCAAAACTTATTTTACCGCTTTGATTGTTAGAAAAAACTTCATTTATTTTTTTCTCAATTTCAGATTTAAAAATGTTTTCATCAGCGATTTGAGCAACAATTAGATCATCTGCCTTTGAACTTAAAAAAAACCTCGATAATGCGAAGCTGGCTCCCACAAGTAATGTTATTATTACTAAGATTTTAATAGGGCTTTTCTTTCTTCTAGAGTAGAGTTTCATATTTTTAGATTTGAAATTATATAATTTGGGAAAATGTTATATTTATTAAAGACCTTTTTTAGTGAAATTTCGTTAGCATCTTGCCAAAAATTAATTTTTAATTCCTTTGCTAAGATACCACCCGAAACAAAAATATTATTAATTTTAAAATCATTAGCTCCTTTAATGTCGGTTTCAAGACCATCTCCAATTGCTAAGATAGAATCTTTGTTGGGCATTGAGAACTTTTCAAGAACCATTTCATAAACCCTTTTAAAGGGTTTTCCATGATAGTGGACATCGCCACCAAGTTTTTTATATTCAAGGGCTAAAGCACCTGCGCAAATCATCTCTTCACCATTCTGTTTCACAACAATCAGATCAGGATTAACGCAAAGCATCGGCAGTCTAAATTTGCTCGCCTGAATTGCAAGCGGTAATTTTTCATGGATAGTTGAGTTATCGCTGTCAAAACCGGTATTTAGGACAAAATCTGCTTTATCCAATTCATCAACTTTTTGATAAAAAAGTCCTTCAAGTAGATCCAAATCTTTTTCGGGCCCAATATAAAAATATTTTTTACCAAAATTTTTATAGTCATTATCTTGATTATCTTTTAACTCAACGAATGTTGACTCTCCCGAACTAAGGACAAAATCGTAAAGTTGATTACCTAAACCGAATTTATTTAATATTTGCTCAACTTTTGAAGCCCTTCTCGGAGCATTTGATAAAAAGCAAATTTTTTTATGATTTTTGCGAAGATAATTTAAAGTTTCCAAAACATTTGGGTAAAGCTTGGAACCATCATGAATTACACCCCAAATATCAAAAATATAGTAATTGTAATCTTGAATTATTTCTGACAGGCCAGCTATTTTTTTCATTAGATTTTATTTACCTAGGTTATTGGCCATTTTAGTAAAAGATTTTAGGGCACTTTTGGAATATTTCATTTTTACCATATCCCCAATTCTAATTACAGAATCTTGCTTTGGATCGGCTAGAATTATCCAAGAATTTTTTGGATCAATTTTGTCGGAAATAACTCCAGAGGCAATAACTCTTCTCTCAATTTCAGATTTACCACTGATAGAATTTTCAACTTCATATTGACCAATAACCTCAAATTTGTCGCCATGTTTTAAACCATCTTCAAAACCAAGATTTATTTTAAAAATTGATTTACCTTCAAAGGTTCTTTTTTCGAGAACAAAACCTCTTTTGGCAAAAGCATTTCTAATTGACGCTTCAGCTTCATCAATTGCATCAGCTCCAGCTTCACGAACAAGACCATCATCTCTTTGATTTCCGCGCTCTTGCGCCCCACCAATTTGAATTCCACCCAAACTAATTCCACCATCTTGCTGAACATTTTCTGAACGAACAGCTTTACCACTCAATTCAATCGTTTCAATAACCGCTAGAGAAGGTAATTCATAAATTTTTATATTTCCCGAAACTTGTGAATTGTATACAAACCTAGGTGGGACCGAAATTACCGAACCATCTTTGGGATTAACATAACTACTTCCCGAAACATATTTATTGGCGAAACTTGCGTTTGAGATCGCTCCAGATACCGCATAATCAGCCAGTTTTGGGCCTTTGTATGATCCGGTTTTATTCATTTCAGCAAGCTGAACTTCTTGTTTAAGTTTTTCAGTGGCCTTTCTATCAACCAATTCTGCTAATCGATATTTTGATAAAGCGCTCTCGATTCCTGTGGCAACCGATTTTCCAAGGTTAGCTTGTTTTGCAATTTCAATATCACCTTCTTCTAAATCAAAAATTGCAACTTTCAAAAGTTTGTTTTCAAGGGTTTGCTCGTCAGGCATGTAGTCGCTTTTGGAAATAAATTGCTTTTGATATTTTTCAAAATTTTTAATGGTTGGGGTGCAAGAAGATAGAATTAGAGCTATTACAAAAAGTTTTAATTTCATATTTTTTAATTTTTTGTTAAAGGTTTTATTTTTGAGAGTTTCAATTCAAAATACCGAGAATTTTAAGAATTCCATCTTTTTGAATTTTTTCTTCCAAAGATTTTATTGCGGACTTTGTGGCCTCAGATTCACCGATAGTTGAACTTCCCGAAACCTCGATATTATTACTCGCCACAACTTTTTCTTGCGAAAAATTTTCAAAATCAGCATTAATTTTTACAATGTGAGCACCATAAATTAGATTTGAAGTTGAGGTATAATTGCCCTTTATGACGATTTGATTTGCATCATTTTTATCAAAGTTTTTAGCAATTTTAAGTCCATCTTTGTTAAGAGCGGTTCGAATTATTTGTAATAAATCTTTGGGAATCGAATTGTCAAAAAAGAATTCAATCGAAGATGATGATTTTTCAAATTCATTTTGATAATTCGCAATGCTTGATAAAATATTTTTCATATCAACTTCCTCTTGAGCGCCAGCCAAAATTCGTCCTTTCAATTCAAGTTCTTTGCATAAGTCGAGAATTTTAATAAGGCTTGTTCTTCGCTGAATTGGATTGGCTCCAGATGAATTTTTATCAAGATCTTTAATTTTGCGTTTTAAAAACTCGATTCGCTCCTTTTGCTCATTGATAAAAGGATCTCTTTCGACAGAAACTTCGACATAGAATCTTTTGTCAATTTCTTCACTTTTAGAAACCTCGTAACCAGAAAAACTGATTTTTTCGATAGATTGTCGAACCTTTTGACGCAACTCTTCGTTGAAACTATTCTGATTTTCTTCCTTTATTAGCTGTGATTCGGATGAAATTGAAACCACTAATTTGCCAGCCGTATCGGCAAGAGCATTTTTGGTGGCCTCCTCAAGAGAAGCGCCCTCTCCAATGCCATATAAAACATCAATATTATTTTTACGAGGCTTTGAAAACCAAGATGGGATACCTGATTCTTTAGCAACCGCAACATTTGCGAGGGTTAAAAGCAAAATATTTAATAGGATTATGATTTTTTTATTCATTGATATCTTTAAAAATTTTATTGGCACCAGACTGAACATTATCAATGCGCGAAGAGGCCGATGAAGATTTAGAAGTTTGAGATAATTCTGAGTTATAATTTGAACAAGAGAATGTCAAAAAAAGTAGAAAAACGGATAATTTTTTCATGATTTTATAAGTGGGAGTTTTGCTTGCCCAAAATAAAGTTTAAATAATTAGAATTTAAATTTTGACCTTAAATTTGGGCAAGTTTTTGATTTTAGTTTTTTGAAGTTTCAGTTTTGGCTGGAAGAGCCGGAACATTTCCGCGCTCTTTTTCTAACTCATCAAATAAATCTTTGGTAGCTGTTTGAGATTTGTCGATATTATCGCGACTAAGATTTGATTTTTTTAGTTTTTCTTCGAATTCTTTTTGGCTATTTTTTAAGAATTTGCTGTAATCTTGATCATCAATCATCATGTGAACATAAAGAGTTCCATCTTGAGCTTTGAACATATGAATTCTTCTAGCACCTGAAAGTGGAAGATTTTTGACAACTTCTTTGCTAGCTTGAGCAAAAAATTCTTCAACATCGTCAGCATCGTTAACTTTTCCAGATCTCAAAGCATTTTTAGTGACGCGAGAAATTTCAGATTGGATTGTTGAAGCAATATTAGCTTTGGCATCGAGTTCAGCTTTTGGAAGTTGAACTGTAATTCCTGCGCGTGACGGACTTGCAATACCAACCCCGGCAACGCCATCTTTAATTTTTGGATCCAATACCCATTCAGGCAAATCGCTCAGATCGTTTGCAGATTTTTTAACATCTTGAGCAACTTTTGGAGCGCAAGAAAAGACAAGAGAAATGACCATCAATTGGGTAAGTATTGTTTTTTTCATAGTTTTTAAATTGTTTTGGGATTATTTAATTTGAAATTCTTGAGTCAGATTAGAGATGCAAAATAACTTTTCAACAAATCAAATTAGCATTATAAATTGTGAAACAAATAAGTAATTAAAGCTAACGCGTAGTTGATTTGCGATAAAAATTGTAAGGGTTTTTTTAAGGGAAATTTTAAGGGGATTTTTTATAATCAAAGTCTAGTTTCTTTGCTTCGGATAAACAAAATACTAATTGCAAGATATATAAAACTTATCAGCCAAGTCGATTCGAAAATCGAAAAGATGCCCGATGATCCAAGGGTCGAAAAAATTGAGGAGCTTAAAAAAA
Source organism: Pseudomonadota bacterium (assembly GCA_009925685.1). Lineage (GTDB taxonomy): Bacteria > Pseudomonadota > Alphaproteobacteria > Rickettsiales > UBA1997 > CAILUF01. The sequence continues at coordinate 12,524 of RFYG01000005.1, read as the reverse complement.
TCATTAAACCAAAAATTATACCGATCAAAAGTTTAATATTTGATTTGCGATTTCTAACGTCATTAACGCCAAAAAAAACTGAAAATAAAACCATCGCCACAAACAAAATTATGTAGTTTAGTTTGGAATGAAAATGAATTTGTAATTTTTTTGGATTAAGACCGGATTTTTTTAAATCATCAATAATTTTAGGAAGCTCAAAAATAAAAAAAGATTCGGCATTTTCAAAGTTATTAACAATTTTATTTTTCAAAAAATTTTCATCAATTTCAGTTGGGATTTGAATTGATTCAAACATTTGATTAATTGAATTTTCCTGATTTACTATCGCTTTTTCAATCACCCATTTTCCGTTATTCAAAAACATTTTTCGAGCGTCCACTCTTTTATAAAAATCATTATTTTTATCAAAAAACCACAAACTTACTTCAAATAAATCCAAACTATTTTTGTAAATTTTTCTGGTCACTATGATAATTGTTTCGGAGTCGTTGATTAAATTTTTTTGCCTAAACCAAATGCCATTACCAATATCAAGAGTTTCTCGCATTTCTGTTTGCAGATATTTCGCCTCAAAATTATTGTATTTATTTGAAGACCAAATCTCGAAAAAGTTAAAAAAAATAATCCAAATAATTGCCAAAAATATTGCCGAAATAACGAGTGGATTAGCAATTTGCCACAATGAATATCCGCAATTTCTGATAACAGTGATTTCGGTCCGATTTGACATTTGAAACAAAGTGTAAATTGAAGAAATTAAAACTATCGAAACAACAATAGATGAAAGGTTTTTGGGGGTTTTTAAAAAAGATAAAATAAACATTAATTTAATTCCGACTTGTGCATCATTAATTCGGTTAAAAATATCGATTAAATTTATTAAAAAAAAGATAATCCAAAAGCCCAGAACAATGATTAAGAAGTTTTTAAGAAAATTTTTTGCTAAATATAAATTAATTTTATTGAGGATCATTTTTTGATATAAAAATTAGCATTTATAAAGCCTAAAAAAATCGCTAAGTAAATTAAATTTACCAAATATGGCAGGAAAAAAATATCATCGATTTTATCCGTCATTCGAAAACTAAATATAAGCATTATAACATATGATAAACATAGACCCAAAGCCCAGAAAGATATCCAAAAATTGCCTCGCCTTGATAGTTTTGCATTTAAAATTATGGTTGAAATTATAAGACTAAATATCAAAGAAATTAGTGGTTCGTTGATTCTTTTATGAAGCTCCGAACGCAATGCCCTGATTTGCTCATCAGTTGATAATATATCGTAATTGATTAACTCGGTAATATATCTTTCGTTGGGCTTCCACTTAAAGTCTGAATATTCTTGGTCCTTGTTATTTAAATTAAAAATATAGTTATCAAATTTTAAAATTTCGGTCTTGCCAGATTCAAAAATATGCTTTTGCAAACTTCCATTCCAAAGCTTCAAATAAACCGCATCATCTTGAACAACCAAATTGCCCTTTTGAGCAGTTATAGTGATAGTGTAATCATTTTTTGTTTGGTCATTAATCAGAAGTCCCTCAAGATTATTTTGATCATCGCGCTTAGCAGAGTATATGGTGATTCCGTTGAAGCTCTCAAAAGTTTGGGGATTGAAAGCAATATTTGTATAATTTTCTTTGATTGTATTGCGCGATATCCTCAGTTGCTTATTGGCCAGAGGCATTAAGTAAAAAGATAAAAAATAACAAATTGAAGTTATAAAAATACCCAAAAAAATTATTGGCTTTGAAATCTTGAGATTTGATAAACCGCAATTTTTTAAAATAATAATTTCGCTATTATTGTTTAATTTATTTAAAGAAAGAAGCGTGGAAACGAAGAAAGAAATTGGCAAAATATATATCAAAATCCACGGCAATATTAACAAAAATAAAAAGAAAAAATCGCGGATTTTAATACCATTCTCGGTGACTAAATTCAGGAAAGTTATTGCTCGACTAAACCAAATTAAAACCACTAAAATGAGAGTTATGCTCAGCCAATTCAACAAAGATGTTTTAAAAATATATGATTTATAAATCATTGGAACTAAATTGAATTACAACTCCCAAAAAAAGCTAAATACTAACTTAATTTAACAAATTATTATAGGCGATGATAAAAATTAAAATTTTTATAAATGGTGAAATTGTCGAAGTTAATCACAACATCACTCTTTTTGAACTTATTAATCAACTCGAGCTTGATGTCAAAAAAATTGCCATCGAAAAGGACTTAGAAATAATTAATCCTATGGATTTTGAAAAAACTATTTTAACTGAAAATTGTAAAATCGAAATCGTTCACTTTATAGGTGGTGGTTGATTAGTAAGTTAAATAAATAGCTGAGATGTTTGTCGCTGAGGTGGTTGTTGTAAATTTGCACAAAAATGCACTTTTGGAGAATAATCAGGATATTCATTGCCAAATGAATAAGGACCTTTGATTCCCATATTAAATGCCCCGCTCAACAAACCCTCAACTAAGGCAAGTGGTGGACCAAAAGAGGTTGATTCTTTTGAAATAACTTGACTTTTTTTTCCAGGAACTCTCGAGGCTTTATCTCGATTAAGAGTATCAGCAATTAACAAAATCGAATAAATTGTAAAAAAATTTGCTAAGAATCCCGCAAAAATTCCAGGTCCTAGAGCCATACCGAAGCCTCTTGTAACTGGGTGCGAATATGGTCCGTTATTTTGATGTCGAGGCGGTACAAATCCACGAAAAAAAGGGCTACCCGGATTGAATCCGCTTACGGGCGCTCCGCTAAGTGTATGTTGTTTTGTTAAATAAGTTAAGTATTTAGTTACTGGCGGTTTCATGACTGGCGGTCTCATGGCTAATCTCTAAAATTTATAAATTGAAGCGGGATACCAAAATCAAAAGCCCTAATCGATGCAATGGCTTCTTGTAAATCATCGCGCTTCTTACCTTCAACCCTAACTTCATCAGCCCGAATTGAAGCTTGAACTTTGAGTTTTAAATCTTTCAGGTGTTTGGTGATTTTTTTGGCATTTTCTTGGTCGATACCATTTTTTAGCTTAACTTCTTGCTTAAGAGTATTGCCACCGGCTTTTTGAGGCTCTTGAAAGTCAAAAGCTTTTACATCGATGCCTCGCTTAGTTCCAAAAACCTTAAGTGAATCGCGGACTGCTTCAAGCTTGTAGTCGCTGTCAGCTATTAATATAATTAGATTTTCTTTCGCTTTTAATTCCACGCTAAAAATCGCCCCTTTAAAATCATAGCGGTTAGTAAGCTCACGAACAACTGAGTTAACGGCGTTGTCGATTTCTTGAAAATTAACTTTGGAGACTAAATCAAAACTAGGCATAGCTAAAATTTTTAGATTATATTTTATCGAGTGAAATTTTTAAATCTTCGATCAAATCTTCAACATTCTCAAGGCCAACCGATAATCGACACATCGTATCATTGATGCCAATTTTTCTCTGCTCATCTAAAGAAATATTAGAATGAGTTGTGGTTGAAGGATGAGTAATAAGAGTTTTCGAATCACCAAGATTATTGGAAATATCAATAATTTGTAAATTATTCATGAATTTAAAGCAATTAGCCTTTGAGCCGATTGTTTCAAAGGCTATCATTGATCCGCCATTTTTCATTTGCCTTTGCGCAATTTCAAATTGTTTATGTGATTTAAGTTCGGGGTAATAAACTCGCTGTATTTTGGGGTGCGACTCAAGAAAATCAGCAATTTTTCGAGCATTATTACAATGGCGTTCCATGCGCATTTGATAAGTCTCGAGAGCTTTAAAAATTATCCACGCATTGAACGGACTTAGGGCTGGTCCGGTATGACGATGAAAGGGTAATAAAGTGTCTTTGATAAAAGATTGCGAACCTAAAACAACCCCACCCAATGTTCTACCCTGCCCGTCGAAATGCTTGGTAGTTGAATAAATAACAATATTGGCTCCCAAATCAAAAGCCTTTTGAGAATATGAAGAAGCGAAAATATTATCGACAATAAGGCTGGCGTTATGTTTTTGGCACAAGCTCGCCACAAATTCTATATCAATAATTTCTAAATTTGGATTGGCGGGGGTTTCAATAAAAACTAGTTTGGTATTTTTTTTAAAAGCTTTACGCCACTCGTCTTGGTTAGTTCCATCCACCAACGAAACTTCAATTCCATAGTTGGGTAAAATTTTGGTGGCAATGTGATAACATGACCCGAACAAAACGCGAGAAGCGATAAAATGGTCGCCAGCTCTTATTTGACACATAATTGAGGCGAAAACCGCTGACATGCCCGAGGCCATGACACAACTGGCTTCAGAATTTTCAAGAAGATTTATGCGCTCCTCAAGCATTTTTAAGGAAGGATTTATATAACGCGAATAAACATATCCCGGATCTTCGCCGTTGAAACGGCTTTCTGCGACTTCGGCGCTATTGTAACAAAAACCGGAGTTTAAATAAATTGCTTCGGAGGTCTCGCCAAAATTGCTCCTGATTGAGCCACCTCTAATCATTTTGGTTTCATTCTTATAATGATTGAAATTTAGGCTTTTATTTTTGTAGTTCATTGCTAGAAAGATTGATATTGCGTGCACAAAACTATTCAAATAATTTGTTTTTTGCAAGAATTAAAAAATTATAAAATAACTAAAGTTTTTATGAAAAAAAAATATTCAAAACTTAACGAACTAATTCTTACCTTTTTTTATTGCGGAAAATCAAAATATGCTCCCGGCACAGTTGGCTCAATTGGCGCGTTATTTTTATGGATTTGGATAAACGATTATTTTTTAAGTAACTCGGTTCCAACAATTCTTCAAATTAGCTTTTGGCTTTTGATTATTATTGGATCTTGCGCTTACTCTATAGCAAACATACGGCATTATCAGATATCAAAAAATTCGCGTGATATTGATCATAAATCAATTGTTATCGATGAAGCGGTTGGAATTTTTATAGCGTTGGAAATTTTTAATTTTACGACTCGCGATTTATATGTTTTAAATCAGGCAAAATTTTTAATTTATGTGGTTTTTTGTACAATTTTGTTTCGCATTTTAGACATTACCAAGCCTTCATTTATAGGCACTTGCGATAGAAAAATTAAAAACCCTTTTGGAGTTATGTTTGATGATATTTTATGCGGAATTATTTCGGGAATTGCAACTTTAATACTTTATAATTTCACAGCTGATTCGCCTTTTTTCAAACTAATCAATTGCGAATAAAATCAAAAAAACACTCGTTTTCGAGCAATATTTTTGTGCAATATTTTGATAAAAATTGATAAGAATATAGAAAAATCATTAATTTGACTTTGTGAAATTCTTAAAATAAATTTGCGCCGTCAAAATCAGATTGAAACCAAAAAAAATCCAAAATCTTAGCTTTTACCTAAATAACCAAATCTATGATCGAATTTTTTAATAGCCAAATTTGGCCAATAATAATGCTGATTTTACCAATTATTGGAAAAATTTTGTTGATTATATTGCCACTTTTGGGGGCAGTTGCTTATTTAACTCTTATGGAGCGCAAAGTTATTGCTTCAATGCAACTACGCAAGGGCCCTTCGGTTGTTGGTCCATTTGGACTTCTTCAACCTTTGGCCGATGGCTTAAAACTTATGCTCAAAGAAGTTATAATTCCGAGCGAATCAAACAAAATTCTATTTTTAGTTGCTCCAATTATCACTTTCGTTCTAGCATTGATTGGCTGGGCAGTAATTCCGTTTTCTGAAAATTTTGTAGTGGCCAATTTAAATGTCGGCGTAACCTACCTACTCGCCAGCTCATCTCTTGGGGTTTATGGCATTATAATTTCGGGTTGGGCTTCAAACTCTAAATACGCATTTTTAGGAGCTATTCGCTCTTCAGCACAAATGATTTCTTATGAGGTTTCGATTGGTTTGATCATCATTTCCGTAGCTCTTTGCGCTGGCTCACTAAATTTATCAGAAATTGTTTTGGCTCAAAAAAATCATTGGTTTGTTTTGCCAATGTTGCCAATGTTTTTATTATTTTTTATCTCAGCTTTAGCCGAAACTAATCGTCATCCTTTCGATCTCCCCGAAGCTGAATCAGAGCTTGTTGCCGGCTATAATGTCGAATATAGCTCAATGCCATTTTCAATGTTTTTTTTAGGTGAATACGCCAATATGATTTTAATCTCGGCTTTTGCCTCAATCTTATTCTTAGGTGGGTGGCTTTCTCCTTTTGACTGCGCATTTTGCAACGCTATTCCTGGATTTATTTGGTTATGTTTAAAAATATTAATTTTATTATTTTGTTTTATTTGGGTAAGAGCCACGTTACCTCGTTATCGTTATGATCAACTCATGAGACTTGGTTGGAAAGTGTTCTTACCTTTATCATTATTGTGGGTGGTTGGCACCGCAAGCTTTATAGTTTTCATTCAATAAATTCTAAAAATGCAAATTTTTAAACAAGCCTATTCGTTTTTACTTAAAGAAATATTTATAGGTCATTTACTAACCCTAAAATATTTCTTCAAAAAAAAATACACTCTTAACTATCCGTTTGAGAAAGGACCAATCAGCCCCCGCTTTAGAGGTGAACACGCTCTAAGGCGTTACCCAAATGGCGAAGAAAGATGCATTGCCTGTAAATTATGTGAGGCCGTTTGCCCCGCCCAAGCCATCACAATTGAAGCTGAAGAAAGATCCGATGGCAGTCGTCGCACTACCAAATACGACATCGATATGCTTAAATGTATATATTGTGGATTATGCCAAGAGGCTTGCCCAGTTGATGCAATCGTGGAAAGTCCAAATTTTGAATTTTCTACCGAAACCCGACAAGAACTTTATTACAACAAAGAAAAGCTCTTGGCCAACGGCGAAAGATATGAATATGCGCTACAAAAAAGTATTGAGTGCGATGTTCATAATCGCTAAAAAATTATTTAACTTTAATAAGTGTTTTTAAAAAATTTTGACTAAAAATTTAAACTAAATAACATCATTTAAACCTCAATAACCAATCCTTCTCAATGAATTTTACACTATATTTATTTTATATTTTTTCGTTTGTCTTAATATCTTCTTCACTTGCTGTTGTTGTCTCCAGAAATATGGTGAATGCCGTAATATTTTTAATTTTAGCTTTTTTTAATGTCGCTGGTTTATTTATTTTGCTTGGCGCCGAATATCTAGCGATGCTCTTGATTGTTGTTTATGTTGGAGCCATTGCCGTTTTGTTTTTATTTGTGGTCATGATGCTCAATGTTGATCTCAAAATTATCGAAAATATAAATCGTCGCAAACCCTTAATAACAATGCTTACACTTATAATATTTTGTGAGCTGTTCCTAATCACCAAATTTTCTAGCATTAATTACACAAACAATGTTATTAAATTCCCAACTCCACAAAATATTCACAACACTAAGGCAATCGGCAAAATTTTATACACTGACTTTTTTCTGCCCTTTCAGGTTTCTGGGGCAATTTTATTTGTAGCTATGATTGGAGCTATTGTTCTAACCCTCAAGCCCGAAAAAAGATTTATTCGTAAACAAAATATTGCTTCGCAAGTTCATCGCACTCGAGATGAATCGCTTGAAATTATCAAGGTAAAATCAGGCCAAGGAATCGACTTATAATCAATTTTATGAACCATATCAGCCATTATCACTTTATCACTCTCGCCATAATTTTATTTTGCATCGGCGTATCCGGAATTTTTCTAAATCGCAAAAACATAATTTCGATTTTAATGTCGATTGAAATTATGCTCGTTTCGGTAAACATCAACTTTGTGGCATTTTCAGTTTACCTAAATGATTTACTTGGTCAGGTCTTTGCAATTTTTGTTTTAACGGTCGCCGGGGCTGAGGCGGCAATTGGTTTGGCAATTTTAGTGGTTTACTTTAACAATCGCAAAAACATCGAACTCGAAGACATCTCATCCATGAAAGGTTAATCCATTAAAGGATATAATGCTTAAAAATCTTGTCGCGCCAATTATAATTTTGAGCTTATTCATCAATAAATCACCGGCCCAAAGCCAAGATTTTTGTTCAAATAAAGAAAGATATTACGACGCCATCTTACAAGAAGTTTCCAAAAAAAATCCAAATGCAATCAATAATTTACCAGAATGTTTAAAGCAGGATAGAAATCTTATTCTTCGGGCAATATTACTAGATCCAGAGCAATTTCAAAATGCCTCAGATATTTTACACCAAGATAAAATTTTTATTAAAAGAGCCATAAAGACTAACCCCGAAATCCTGCGCTTTGTTGCACCGGAGGTCAAAACGGATGAATATTTTATGGAAGAGGCGATTTATATAAATCGCGACTCGCTAAAATATTGCTCATGGAGCTTACTCGATAATAAATTATTCATGAAGCGCATGATTGATCTCGATTCAGATAACTACAAATATGCCTCTGATCGCTTAAAATCATTTAGCGAATTTGCCAAACCTGCCCTCGAAGATAATGGGGCGCTTCTTGAATTTGCTCCACCGAATGTAAAATCTAGCAAAGAGTTTGTTAAAATTGCCGTAAATTCTGATGAAAATGCCATAAAATTTGCTCATCCAAAACTACTATCTGACCCAGAAATTGAGGAACTTGGTAAAATTATTAATCCACTAGAGCCTGTTGAAAAATTCGAAAAATTCTTAAATCAAAATTACGTTTCAATCCATAACAAAAAAAATCTCGGAAAATATATTGATAATAAAGCAAAATTTTTTGGTGATAAAAAAATTATTGATAGAAATTTTATTATAAAATGGAGCAAAAAATACGATCTTGAAAAAATTAAGTTTGGCGATTTTGAGGAGATTTGGAGCATCAATCCAATGGATAATAGGAATTATGCAGTTTATTGGTCTACGGATTTTAAAAAATACCCAGAATTAATCAAAAAAATCGAAAAATTTTTTGCTAAAAGAAAAATACCGCCCGAAATTATTTCCGACCTCCGAACCACTTATTTATGGAAAATCAAATCTAACCCGACAACTCTCGCTTTCAATTTGTACGCATTGTCGCCATCAACAGATGAGGCTCTATCAAATAATTTTGTTAACACAACTTCCATCAGCGCCATTGCGACCGAACTACCCAATAAAAAATGGCAATTATCAATTATTGAAGTGATTTTTAATCGCGAACTTAAAATCGATCCGGTATATGAAAATGGCCATAAGAGATTCATTTTGTGGGATTTGTACTTAAGTGATAAAAACGATCCAAGTCCCAAAATCATTTACAAGGTCGAGGATAGAATTTCGGATTATTTTGAAGTTTATCAAGAACAAAAAAACGGTAAGTATCGGTCAATATATAAATCAGAACCAGTTCAGGGAATAAAAAAATAGATCTCGATATAAACTAGATCACCAAATTATCCGTCGCGAATTTATCAACGCCCATAATCATAAGATCGTTATAAACATGGATATCATTAACCGTCCAAGCGAAGATTTTTTTTGGATCGATTAACTCGAGATTACTTTTATTAATTAATTTATGGTCAATCGAAACATAGTCGATAACCTCAATATCCAGTAATTCAGAAATCTTTAAAATTTGTGATTGATGATCGCAAACCCCTAAAAAATTAATTTTCTTATCAAAAAAATTACGAAATTCACGAGCAATTTTTTCAGTAAGTTCAAAATTGGTGATATAGGGGGCAAAATAAATTTTATCTAAATTAATTTTATTTGAATCCAAATCATTTTTAACAAGTTGCAAAACTTCTCTAACATTACTTTCGTCAATATTTTTGAAATCAAGCCAGTAATCAATTTGGTTATTATAAATAAAATAATCGCCAAAATGCGGGAGATTAAAAAGTGAAGTTTTACTGGGTTTATCATGACTCAAAAATAACTGATTTTCCAGCCACCAAATATCAAATTCAATAGCTTTAAAACCGTTCTTAAAAGCATTTTTAAGGCTTGCAATTGAGTTTTGCTTGATGTTATTTTGAGCAAAACCACGGTGGGCAAAAATTTTAATCATCGCTAATTATGAAAAACAAATTTATTGAAATAAAAACTACTTATAAAAGCTTGATATTAGCAAAAAGGATTTGCCAAAAATTATTGGAAAATAAATTAGTTGCATGCGCCCAAATATCTAAAATCCAAAGTTTTTATATATTTGATAACAAACCTGAAATTCAAAATGAAATTTTAGTTGTCCTCAAAACAAAAAAATCGTTGTATCATAAAATAAAAAAAGCAATCATTCAGGGACACGAATATAAAGTGCCACAATTTATATCCCAAAATATTGATGACGGTTCCGATTCTTATCTGAAATGGATTGAATCATCTTTAAAAAAATAAATGAATTTCTATTAATGAACGATTTTAAATCGTCATTACTTACATTAAATTTTAATCAAACGAGTCAAACAGCTAGTTTCAAGATATTTACCAGAAAAAAATATGATAAATAATATTACGATTTATTCTTATTCTCCCTAGAAAATAGCTGATTCACTCGTCATTTTATTAGAGGAAAAATGACAAAAATTACAATTGCAATCGATGGCGCACACCGCGAAGAAACTCGCGTCGCTGTCCTTGGAAGTGACGGAAAATTACTTGATTTTGACCGCTCGGCCTTAGCCATAAAACAAATTAAGGGCAATATTTACTTATCTCGAGTTACTCGAGTTGAACCTTCTCTTCAAGCTTGTTTTGTGGATTATGGATCTGATCGTCATGGATTCCTGCCATTTGCGGATATTCACCCTGATTACTATCAAATTTCCGAAGTCGAAAGACAAAAACTAAGGGAGTTAAATATCAATCAAAATAATCGAGGTGAAGAGGATGATAATCACAATATCAACGGACAAAGTTATTCAAATAATCACCAAAATTACAATTCTAAAAACCACGAAGAAGAAAATACCGATGGCGAATCAATAACAACTGGCTCATATTCTGTTGAAGATGAAGTTTCGGAATATGGTGGCAACATTTATAACATTCATAAACGCTTCAATATTCAAGAAGTTATAAAACCCAATCAACTTATCTTGGTACAAGTATCAAAGGAAGAAAGAGGTAATAAGGGCGCTTCAATGACCACTTACATCTCAATCGCCGGAAAATACTGCGTTTTAATGGCCAATACTCCAAATAAGGGTGGAGTTTCTAAAAAAGTTGATAATTTTCGCGATAGAAAAATTTTGCGCTCCATATTAAGTGAAATTAATATCGGCAATGATCGTTCAGTTATAATCAGAACCGCAGGAGTTGGCAAAAAACCCGAAGAAATCAAACGTGATTGCGAATATCTTAATCGCCTGTGGGACAATATCAGGGAAATATCGCAAAACTCTAAAGCCCCATCATTTATTCATGCTGAAGATGATATAATCAGAAGATGTATTCGCGACATTTACAATGAAAATGTTAACGAAGTTATTGTTGAGGGACAAGATTCATTTGAAATAGTTACAAATTTTGTAAAACTCACCATGCCTTCGGCGCCCAACAACATCAAGCTTCATGACGATAGAGTGCCAATTTTCAACAAATATCGAATTGAACAACAAATTTCAGCTCTTTACGAAAAGCAAATATCACTTCCTTCGGGTGGTTCAATTGTAATCGATCACACCGAAGCATTAGTGGCAATTGATGTTAACTCTGGAAGAGCTACAAAAGAATCGGGTGTTGAAGAAACTGCTTTTAACACCAATCTTGAGGCAGTTAGAGAAATTGCTCGCCAATTAAGGCTTAGGGATCTAGCGGGACTTATTGTGATTGATTTTATTGATATGTACGAACAAAAACACCGCCGTAATATCGAAAGGGCCTTGCGCGATGAATTGCAAAACGACAGAGCTAGAATTCAACTTGGTAGAATAAGTGTTTTTGGACTTCTTGAAATGTCACGACAAAGACTCGGGGCAAGTTTTTTTGAAACTATAACCGAACCTTGCAAACATTGCGGTGGAACGGGATACGTTCGGTCAGTTGAAATTTTGGCTGTTTCTATTTTAAGAGCTATTAGACACGCATGCGCCGACAAACAAACTGGTGTAATTTATGTTTATGCAAGCCCAGAAACATTGGCCTACATTATGAATTTCAAAAAAAATGAAATAGTTTCTACTGAAAAAAATTATTCCGTTCATATCTTTCTGCATCCTTCAGAAGAAAACGGCTCTCAGGGTTTCAATATTAAGAAGCGCAAGTCATTATCTGAAGATGAAAAAAGGGAATTCGACATGCAGACTACGACTGGAAAAGTTAATCAACTCGGTATAGAAAAAAGTTATTTTGAAGAGATCAATAACCAAGATGAAAGCTCAGAAAGTGATGATTTTGGCAAAAAAAATGTTGGTGATTATGATAGAAATAAATCTCATCATCAAAAACATCGAAATGACAAAAAATTTAATAAAAGACACGACTCAAGGAATCGTAACAACAACCAAGATAGCATCAAGAAAAAATCATTTTTCTCATTTTTATTCAATAAATAATTTCGTAAAAATTAAATTAAAGTAATCAAAAACATAA
>RFYG01000040.1 GCA_009925685.1 Pseudomonadota bacterium | reverse complement strand
AGTTATAGTTGTGGATGCATTAGCTCATCAACCTTCTCGGTTGCGTCAAATACCAGCTACTATACAAATTATAGTTGTCAAGATATTGTACTTCACACATTCCCCCAAAATACAACTCTTTCTAATGTGTCGGTCAGCTATTCTGCAAGAGATCAGGGTTGGGGAAATGATTGTTCGTATGGACATTTCCTTGTTCATAATTTTGTATCATGGCTCTTTTATTCACCTATAGATATTCCTCAATCATCTTATTACCAAAGTAGATCTTATAATTGGTCACCAAATATTTCTGTGTCTGCAGGTGATAGGGTTGAGATAAATGTTTGTTCACCATACCCTGGGTGTGAGGCCTATGTTTCAGGTTTTAATGCTAGTATTACGATAGGTACTTCGGGTACTTGCTCAGCGCCAACATTTACCCCTACAGGTTCTTGCACGCCAATCACTTGCGCGATTGGAGCTGGCACTGGTTATTCTGGTAGAACCTTGGGTTATGGTTCTGGATCTTTCACTTGGTTATTCAGGTAGAACTTTAGGCTTTGGCTCTGGATCTTTCACTTGCGATACAGCGGGCTACACCGGAACCATAAGTTATAATTGTAATGCTCAAAATAATCCTAATTTAAGTGGTTCTTGCACCGCTTCCGGTGGTTCATTCACTCCAAATTGGTATGCTTGGACAAGTGTAGGTTGCAGTACTTATGCTTATGATGTTAGTAATAACTCAATTGGTGTGGTTGGACCAAATGGTTGCGGTTCTCAGTGGAGTTATTATTTTACTTATTTACCGAGCTGGGCTACTAGGGTATCGTTTAGTTATCAGTATTGTACCGATGATTGGAATGCCTCCTATGACCCAGGTAAGCTCTATGTAAACAACACTTGGTATGATGTATTTACTTCAGGATACGGTTACGGAAGTTGTTACTATGGAAATTGGACAAATTTTGGTGTACAGGGTGGAACAGCTTTTGGACCTGGAATATATTCAACAGATGGAGGTTATGGAAGTGGTAGACTTAAGTTCTATAATATTGTGGTTCAATAATTTAATAAAATTCTGTGATTTTTACTAAAATAGTTAAAAAATTTAACTAGATTTTTATAAAGCCTATAAATGTTGAAATAATTTTTTTAAGAATACAATTTATTAAAAATTTGTTAAAAAAATTAAATCTAAAATTGTGGTTAATAAAAAAATATCAATAAAAGAATCAGCATATACACTGATAGAGCTGTCAATAGTAATCTCGATAATCGCTGTTCTTATGACGGGAGCTATCGGGATTTCTGTATCGTTAATCAATATTTCCAAAAAAAACTCTACAGTTTCCAAGATCGATACTCTTTACAATGCTATTGGAAAGTTTGTCATGATTAACAAAAGATTGCCATGTCCAGCAAGTATAAATTTGCCAAGCAACCATCCACAATTTGGGATTGAAAGGATAAGCAATAGCGGAGGTTGTTTAACGATATCAAATGAAATTTTTACCAATAACGCCAATATATATTTTGGTATGATTCCGGTTAGATCTCTTGGTTTGTCTTTAGATATGGCGCAAGATGAATTTGGTGGAAAATTATCTTATGTAATTGATCAAAGATTTGCGTGGCAATTTCTTGATATCCCAGATTTTACTAAATCAAGTTTCGGCACTGTTGATAATCCAATTAATAGCGGTATTCGAAATTTCGATAGTTTGCCAGCAATTACAGTTTCTGAAAGAATTTTATCCGCAACTCCAAGAGTTATAACGAACGATGCGGTTTTGGTGATCATGAGTCATGGTAAAAACAAATATGGGGCCTACAATTATAACTCATCATCTCCAAACCCAAGCTCTCAAGACGCTGACGAAGCTACCAATTATCAAAAATCACCAGTTTCTAGTTCTTTATTTTTTAGCTCAGTTAATAGTCAAGCTTTTGATGATATAGTTTTTTTTAAAACCAGAAACCAAATTGTTGATGATTTTGACCTTCACAACATTGTTGCTTGCAATTTCGAAGCACCCTTTACTAGTCCAATTTATTATGGACTTACAGTTTATCTACCCAAATGTTTAACAACCTATAAAAGGGTCCCAGAGGCTTATTGTGATAGATTTGGTCGAATGGTTATAATGAATAAATGCCCTTAGCGTGAGAAAACCTTCTTTTAAAAAAACGCAATTTATTACCGCTTTTACATTGATCGAGCTCAGTGTTGTTATTTTGATTATAGCTATTTTGTTATTTGGAACTGTATCGTCCTCTTCTGTAATTACAGCTATTAAAAATAGAATTACCAAAGAGAGAATGGAAATTATTTATGGCACTATGGGGAATTTTTTATATCAAAATAAAAGATTGCCATGTCCAGCATCAATAAATTTATCTAAAACTGATTTTGATAATTATGGTAAAGAAGTCCGCGATTCATCAACTGCCGAATGTAGCGGATTTGGAATATATTCCCCAACTCAATCTACTAACCAAGAGTTTTTGACCTATGGAATGGTGCCAACCAAAACTCTAAATATATCCGCTGATTTTGCCGAAGACGGTTTTGGAAATAAATTTAGTTTTTATATAGATAAAAGATATGCTAAAGATTATATCGCAAATATCTCGAGTGATATTTTTTTAGCAGTTCCAAGCTTCGGAACCGCTCAGAGTAAAGATTTGATATATATTAAAAATCGCGTTCCAAGTGGTGAACTTACGGTCAATAATGACGCTATAATCGTTATTTTAAGTCACGGTGCCAATGGTTTTGGAGCATTTAAAAATAATGGATTTCAGAATACTATTGCGGGAGATAATCAAGAATTTAGCAATATTGCCTCTAATTTTGTAGGTTCCTCAGCTACTTTTGATAGGGTGTTTTATTCTACTAGTGAAACTGGAGATGATTTTGATGATATTTTATTGTTTAAAACTCGAGACGATTTTGTTAAAACTTTTGATGTTATGTCAATTATTCCTTGTAAAGGTAATGATATTAAAGATGAAGATTTTACAAAGGTTAGTTCTTATTACGGAAATCAAATATATGCTTTAGTTAGTTGCCCAATACCATTTGAATCCATTAAAAAAATTAAAAAATGTGATAATTTTGGTCGATGGATTGATGTTGTATCTAGTTGTCCAGATCAGTCAGCTGTTATTAATTGCACACTAACTGGAACCGGTATTAAATCAAAAACTGTGCCCTCGAATACGCAAGGTAATGACGGTGAATGCGCTCAAAATTATGCTGGTTCATATAGTTGGAGCTGTTCATCAACTGGTGTTGGCTTGGTTACTAGTAATAACTGTAATCCATATTGCACTATTTCAGGTACAGGAACAATTACAGTAAATGCCCCGCCAAATCAAGATGGTGAGGGGGGTTGTTCTACTGGATATAATGGATATTTTACTTGGAGTTGCAATAGCACTGGGGTAGGGACCATTATTGCTAATAACTGTAATGCAAATTAATGATGAATAATCAAAAAAAAACTTTTTTAAAAGCATACACTTTAATCGAATTATCAATTTCATTGATGATTATTTCTCTTATAATTGCTGGAATTTTCTCAATGGCTACCGGAAGTGTTGTTAAATCAAAAAAATCTTCAACTAATGATAAAATTAATAAAATCTATCGAGCTTTAGGGATTTATTTGGCGACCAATAAAAGATTACCATGTCCCGCCCTTCTAACTGAAAGTATAAATGATAGCGCAAATTTTGGTGTGGAGTCTAGACCTTCATCTGGAGAATGTGGAGGTTTTTCTGGCTCGTCAAGTAATTTAAGGTATGGAATGGTTCCTGTTCGCCAATTAAATCTTAGCTCTGATTATGCAATTGATGATTTTGGTAACAAAATTTCTTATATAATTGACAAAAGATATACTGGCGATTTCATGACTAATATAGTCAAAGACGCTTCAAGCTTTGGAACCGCTCCATCAACTTCGTTAATTACTATTAAAGAGAGGCAATTGGATGGGGTCTCCGATATAGAATTATCTCAATTAACGGTAGTTGTAATATTGAGTCATGGACCTAACGGTTTTGGATCTTATAATGCAAATGATGCAACTTCTAATCCAGCGCCTTCAGATTCTTTCGAGGCAAACAATCATTACTCAGCAAGTTACGATAATATCTTTTATTCCGAAGCGCTAAACAGCGATGATTTTGATGATATCTTATTGTTTAAAAGTCGCACAGATTTTGTTAATGATTTTTCAATGCAAAGCCTTATTCCTTGCTACTCAACTGGGGTTACGGATGTAAGCTTTACGCCAACTTCAAAATATAGTGGCGAATATTTATATGCTAATTCAGATTGTCCAGGGTCTTTTGAGGTCGTTCCGAGAAAAACTCTTCGATGTGATTCTAGTGGGAACTGGCAGTGGATTCTTCAAAATTGTCCTTAAAAAGTGGCGATGTATAAAAAATAAAACTATCTTCTTTTGTTGCTATCAAGAACTCTTCCATCAACAACTTTGTTAGAACTTAGCATAAAGGTTTGATTGGGCTTAAGAGTGAATTCTACTTCAACCTGATTATCCTTATTAATTTTGGGGGCGAGTTCTTCGGATTTTTTACCTGATAAAATTTTCCATTTACTAATACTTAATTTCCATACAACGGTTAATTGATTTTGAGATATGTTTTTAAAATAAAGTTCGTTTTCTGGGTTATTTGATTGAGCCAAGAATTTTTTATCGTTTATCCATAAAGACCAACTTTTTTCTGAAAAAAACATAATCGACGATAAGAATATGTAAGATTTAGCGTTGTCTTCATTTTTTTGAAATTCTTTTATCTCCTCTTCCTGTTTTTTAGCTTCTTCTTCACTAAGCTTTTTAGCTTCTTCACCTTCGGGAATGAATTCTTGATTGTTTCTAAGGGCTTCAATAGCCTTTTCAACGTTCGAATATTGTTCGTCGTTAAACATTATAGAAGTTAATTTTGATGGTGAAAAAATATCATCAATTGATTTTTTGACCAAGTTTGCAGAAATTTCATTATTTTTATTTTCAGTAACTTTATCGATGTTAACACTTTTAGTTATTTCTTGATTGTTTTGGGCATTTGCTTGAGATAAAAATCCAGTTACAAGAATGATAATAGTTTTTAAAAAATTATTTATTGTCATTTTTTGGTGGATTATTGGTTTGAGATTGAGTTGGGGCGCCTTCCTTATACACGTACCAAGAAAATATCAGCTTAGCCTTGATTTTTCCAATTGATTTACCAGTGCTAATATCGAAGTAGTCTTTTATGTTATATTCGGATTCTTTAGAGAATTCAAATTTGGTTATAATTGGATATCCATGAAGACTATCAACTAATTCATTAGCAAACTGTATAGCTTTAACATCATTATATGCGTTAAATGACATTTCAACAATGGTGTATAATATTGATAGAGTCTCGTTTTGGTATATGCTTGATGAGTAATTTTCGGGAATATTTACTTTAACAATTGGGTTGTTGATTGAGTATTTTTCAGATAAGGCATTAACTAGTTTGTTTATTTCTTCAACCTTTATTCCTGAGAAGGATTTGCGTTTTTCAGTAATTTGCGACCATAATTCCATATATTTTTTATTTTCTAAAGATTTTTTCTCAAGCTCTTGAGTTTTGATTTTTATGTCAGCGATATCAGCTAAAATTTTTTCATATTGAACTAAAAAAGAACTGTTTAAGTGAAAATACATGAATACTAAAACGCCAATAAGTATTAATAAGACAACCGCGAAAGATAAGCTGTATTTAATTTTCTTTTTAATTTTCTCGATTTTCATTTGGTTTGGCAACAATTCTAAATTCAATTGGGAATGAGTAATATTTTTGATTAAAATCAATATTTCTAGGAAGTTCGTTATATTTAATTTCGTATTCGGGTAAATTTTTTCTCATTTCAACAAGATAATTATCAAATTCGGTAAAAAGGTTTTCGATATCTCCGCTTTTGTTATTAAGTTTGCCGATTAATTTAAGTTGTTTTTCAATAGCTTTGTTTTTAGAGGTATATGAATTAAAAGAAATTAAGTCGTAAGAAAAAAAGTTAAATTGAATATCAAAATTATTAGAAAATTTCATTTTAGAATAAGTTCTAATGAAATCATGACCAAGATATCCTAGGCCTTGTTCCACGCGACCCATGTCACCAACCCTTTCTAGACTAATCTCTTTGTCACCCTCTTGATAATTTCCCTGCAAAGAAGATTTTTTTACTTTAGAAAATTCTCCCAAAGCAATAACTTTTTGATCCTGAGATTTATCAATTTTATCAGTAATTGATTGATTTGTTATAAAAACTAATGAAGCAATTCCTATTAAAAAAAATATTAAGAGAAAATTTATTGCATAGCTTCCAAGTTTAACAAAATGCATTGTTTCATTGCTTCTAATGCGCTGATTGGAAAATTTCAGTATTTTTTTTGAATTAACGAATGTGGCGCTAATTATTCCATCGATATTATCATCTTCAATTTTTAATTTATTGATTTTTAGCATGTCAGCTATGTTTCTAACCGTGTAGTTAGAAACATTTAGTTCAACGTTTTTGGCATGCATTATTTGACTGGAAGCCTTTTCTGGGAAAATATTTATGACTTCAAACTCATGAAGGGTTAGGTCAATATATAGCCTTTTTAAATATTCGAAAGTGCTATAAATATCTTGAGAATATTTTTCAGCAAAACTCGGCTCTTCAAAGTTATAATTAACAACTCGAGTAAAAACAATACTTGAGTCGGAGAATACAATTTGTCTCGCGCCTCCAGTTTTGGTTTGAATGACTAAACAAAAAATATTATTTTCTTTAATTCTTAAGACATCTTTTGATTTATTTGGAACGGTATTTTCAAGTATTTTTCTAAACAGACTGTAGCTTTCAACCGGAAGCATATATATTCCGATTAAACGATTCGATAATTCATAAATAAAGTTCAACCAATTTGAAATATTTTCAGATTTTGATGAAGTTATAAAAAGACAGTCTGATTTATTGGAAACAGATTCTGCTTTTTTTATGATACTTTTCTTAGGCTGAGCTTTATGATTTCTAAGTATTATATAATTTTTTAAACCCTCTTTATCGCCATCTGATGACAAATCTCTTTTTGCAATTTTATCAAGATCATATCCTCGCATTGCAGGATAAGTTTTTTTCTTGTATGTTTGATCAATAGTATCAAGAAGAATGTATATTGGGTGACTTTTATTTTTAGTAAAAAAAGTGGTAAGATTTGGTTTTTGTTCTTCAGTAAATTTTTCAATAAATTCTGTTGAAACTCCATCGGCATCGTGCTTAGATATGATGGTACCGTTATTGCCGATGAGAACTACAATAGCTTTGTTTGAAAGCATTTTTTAAATACAAGTTAATTTTTAAATTGATTTCATTACATTTTTAAAAGTTATATAAAAACATGCAACATTATTTCTTTTTTTATGATTACAGGAATTGGAATTGATTTAATATCGAATCAAAGAATTAAAAAAATGCTCGAAAAATTTGATGAAAATTTTAAGCAAAAAATTTTTTCAAAAAATGAATTAAAAGATTTCGAAAAAAGATTTGGAAAAGAACTAAAATTATCGCCAAGTGCTATTAATTTTTTTGCCAAAAGATTTGCCTCAAAAGAAGCTTTCTCTAAAGCTCTGGGCACTGGAATAGGAAGAGGAGTTGATTTTAATGATATTGAAATTTTTAACGATGATTTTGGTAAACCTCATATAAAAATTCTTAACAAAAAAGAGTTTGCCATTTTAAAAATTTTAAAGTGCAAAAAAATTAATATTCATTTGACTATTAGTGATGAAAAATCAATATCTGGCGCGGTTGTTATTATTGAAAAAATCTTATAAATTTATGAATAAAACAAGTTTAAAAAAAATTATGGTAATAGGCTCTGGAGCATGGGGTACGGCATTGGCAAACCATATAGCTATTAATAATCATTCGGTATTTTTAAATTCGATTGAGTCTGATGTTATTGATGAAATAAATAACAAAAATTCCAACTCAAAATATCTCAAAAACATTAAATTGCACAAAAATTTATCGGCTGGATTCGAATATATTTCTGATGCTGATTTTGTTTTTTTGGTAGTTCCTAGTGACGTTGCAAATACTGTTTTTAATAAAATTGCTAAAACAAAATTTAAAAAAAATTGTATTTTTGTTATATGCTCTAAGGGATTTGAGCACAAGAGTTTAGAACTTTTAAGCGATTCTTTTGAAAAAATAGTTAACAACAAAAATTATGCAGTTTTATCAGGTCCAAATTTTGCAGTTGAGGTTGCGCATGAGGTTCCAACTGTTACAACTATTGCTTCAAAAAATAAAAAAATTGCTACTCAAATAATTAAAATTCTTAACAACAAAAATTTTCAAGCTCAATACTCTTTTGATCCAAGAACCGCTGAAATTTGTGGTATCATTAAAAATATTCTGGCAATCGGCTGTGGTATTGTTGATGGACTGGGTCTAGGGGTAAACACCAAATCAGCTCTTATAGTAAAAGGTGTCTTTGAAATACAATTATTGTGTAAAAAAATTGAAGCCTCGACTGATGTTGCCATCCCAGCTGGTTTTGGTGATATTTTTTTAACTTGTTCCTCTAATAAATCTCGCAATAATTCTTTAGGTAATCTCATAGCGCTCGGCAAAAAACCTAGCAAGAGTATTACCTACGAGGGAGCTAGTTCTGCAAAAATTATTGTTAAATATGCTAAAAAGCATAAATTAAAACTAGTATTATGCGAAGAGATCAGTAAAATCATATTCGGTAGCTTCTCCCAAAGTGAAATCAAGTCTCGTTTAATCAAAGCAATCTTGTCATAAATAAATGTCTAATAATTTCGTTTTAATAATTGATTTTGGTAGTCAGGTAACCCAACTTATTGCGCGAAGAGTTAGGGATTTTGGAGTTTTTTGTGAAGTTAAAAATTATGATATTAAAATTGAAGACATTGTCGAAAAAAAACCACGCGCCATAATTTTTTCGGGAGGACCGGCTTCAGTCTATGAAAATAACGCCCCAAAAATATCTCCAAAAATTTTCGATTTAAATATTCCCATTTTAGGTATTTGTTACGGTGAACAACTGATTTGCGATATTCTTGGGGGCAAGGTCGAAAAATCTTTTGAAAGAGAATTTGGCAAGGCTGAAATTGAAGTCGTTAAGACTTCAAAATTATTTTTGGGTGTTAAAAATTTTCAAGTTTGGATGAGTCATGGTGATCATATTAGCAAGATTCCAAGCGATTTCGAAGTAATTGCTAAAACGCCAAAAGCGCCATTTGGTGCGATAGCTAATGAAGCCAAAAAAATATTTGGAGTACAATTTCATCCCGAAGTTTATCACTCAATTGATGGAACTAAAATATTAAAAAATTTTGTGATTGAGATCTCGGGTTGTATAGCAGATTGGAGTATGAAAAATTTTAAAGATGAAGAAATAATTAATATCCAAAAAATTGTTGGTTATAAAAAAGTTATTTGTGGTTTAAGTGGAGGGGTTGACTCATCTGTGGTTGCAACTCTTATAAATAAGGCTATTAGCAAACAGCTTACTTGTATATTTGTTGATCATGGTTTGCTTAGAAAAAATGAAGGTCAACAGGTTAAAGAAATATTTACAAAAAACTTCGATACAAATTTTATTTATTGTGATGCTAAAGATTTATTTTTGGATAAATTGAAAGGAGTTTCCGATCCTGAACAAAAACGCAAAATAATTGGCAAAACTTTCATCGAAGTTTTTGATGCTGAGGCCGGCAAAATTCAAGATGCAGAGTTTTTAGCTCAAGGCACTCTTTACCCCGATGTAATTGAGTCTTCGCATCCCAATAAAGGTGCAAGTCAAACTATAAAATCACATCACAATGTCGGTGGTTTGCCTGAAAATATGAAATTAAAACTACTTGAACCGGTTAGAATGCTTTTTAAGGACGAGGTGAGAGCTTTGGGACGAGAATTGGGTGTTCCAGAAATAATAGTTTCAAGACATCCTTTTCCTGGGCCGGGTTTGGCAATTCGAATAATTGGAGAAATAACACAGCAAAAAATCGATATTTTACAAGAAGCCGATGCGATTTATATTGATGAAATTAAAAAAGCTGGACTTTACAACGATATTTGGCAAGCGTTTTGTGTACTTCTTCCAGTTAAAACAGTTGGAGTAATGGGAGATGCTCGAACATATGATTATGTTTTGGCTCTCAGGGCCGTTACATCAGTCGATGGCATGACTGCCGAAGTTTACAATTTTGAACCAAAATTTTTATGCGCTGTTAGTGATAGAATTATTAATGAGGTTCGTGGAATAAATCGAGTTGTTTACGATTATACTTCTAAGCCACCCGGAACAATCGAGTGGGAGTAGTGTGGTTTTGTTTAATCAATTTTGTGATATTGTTAAAATATTGGCTAAATGTTCCCCGTCTATTAGATTTATTTGCCTTCTAAAACTTCAAAAACATAAATTAAATTAATATTAACAAATATTTTTAGCTAAGATCTAAAAGTTTATTTGTAGTGAAAAAAGAAATATTGTATCAGCCCTGTAAATCGCGATTAAAACGACTTCTTCCCAACTAAATCAACTGTTTAAACAAGATCAGCTATTTGTGTTAAATATAAAAATCAAAGATAATCAACACTCAGTTTTAAATAAAACATAAAACTAATTATTTGAATAATTTGTATTATAGCCTTCAAGAAATACTTAACTTTGTAAAATTGGTAAAAATATTACCTTAACTAAAGGCTTTGAATTTGCTGATATGGTGAAGTTGATCTAAGATCACCGCCGACTTAACGGATTGTCACATTTAACAAAATGACCAAGAAGATGAAAGCAACTAAAGCATCTAGATTACATTAAGCTCTGGAAAACCATGATTGTTACGCACTCGATAAGCTCTGGGTGACGAAGGATTTGTGCTAGGAGCTTTAGCAGAATCTTTAACTAGAGGAGGAAGAAGGTATTTTAGTATAGTTGGAAAAATATCTCGAACTGTAACAATATTTTTTGAAATTTCCTTTTTCTCTTTTTCTCTTTTATCATCTTCTGCAAATTCCCCGTTTTCGATTTCTATTTTATCATCTTTGCTTTTCGTAACCCCTAGGTACCAAAAATAATCCCGAAGATTAAGTCCAAATAAATTTGATTGCCCTGTGCAAGACAATAAAAGTCTCATGCCACCTCTAGATGATT
>RFYG01000039.1 GCA_009925685.1 Pseudomonadota bacterium | reverse complement strand
ATTTTATATGAAAGAAATTGAGATTAAGAATTTAAATTTTAAGGATAGAAAAATCCAAGAATCAGTTGAAACCGAGATTTCTCCAGAAATTGAGTTAATCGATGAAAGTTGTAAAGATATCCATGTTTTAGTAATTGAATATTCAAAATTTAAAGCAAAAGCTTTTCTCGAAAATTTTCAAGAAACCACAGAAGATAACAAACAACGTTTTATTAATATTACCACCGATTCAACCGATAGAAATTTTAAAATGCTTAAAAATTTATTTGGTCAAGACGAAAACAAATCAGATAAAAAAGGGAAATACGAATATATTTATTATAATATTCTTCAAATGCTTCGGTTCTTTTCTCATATTTATGACTTAACCGATAATCTCTACCTAAGAGATGAAATTGATGCCTATTTTTATAGCATAAAATCATTTAAATTGGTTGAGATTTTTGCAGATGGAATTGATGATGTTAGAAAAATTATTGGTGTTAAAGATCTTCCAGATGTAATTGATATTTCTAAACCATGCCAACCAGAAAAAATGGAAGTTAAAAACTCATTAACAAGCTTAAGATATTATCCAGAAGTTTACACAGATAAGCCTAATAATTCATCTACACCGAGACGACAAGATATGAGACAAAATATGTCGCTAACGATGCGTCCTTATAGTCATAAACGATGAATAAATTATAAATTTAACTCTGAATAATCTTTTCAAGTGTAAATTTTAATTCTATTATTTTTTTGAGCTATCATTCAAAGCTATTAATAAATAATTTTTAACAGAAATTATATTCAAAAAAATAGCTCTTTATAAAATGGGTGTTATTTAAATAATTCTAGTGCACCATAGCTAATAATCCCAGTGGCCCCCGCTCTTTTAATGCAAAGTAAACTCTCAAGGTAAAGGTCTTTAAAATCTATTTTACTGTGCTTTGATAAAAGTTTGAGCATAGCGTATTCGCCACTCACTTGGTAAGCAACAATCGGCACAACAAAATTTTGTGAAGCTTGAGAAACAATGTCTAAATATGTCATTGCCGGCTTTATTATAATGCTGTCAGCTCCTTCAGATATATCTAAAGCTATCTCGCGCAATGCTTCATTTTTATTACGATAATCCATTTGATAATTCTTTTTATCACTTGATTTTTTGCTATGCGGATTTTGGCTATTTAAGTTTTTATCCGAACCAATGGCTTGCCGAAATGGACTATAAAAGTTTGAAGCATATTTAGCTGAATAAGACATAATAGAAACTTTATCGAATCCATCTCTATCAAGGCTTTGACGAATTAGTTTAACTCTTCCATCCATCATATCTGATGGCGCAATAATATCGCATCCTGCTCGCGCCTGAATCAGAGATTGCTCGCACAGAATTTGAATAGTTTCATCATTTTTGACCAAATAATTTTCATCGATAATACCGTCGTGACCATGCGAAGTATAAGGATCAAGAGCCACATCGGCTATAATTAAAATTTCCGGAACTGAGTTTTTGATTTCTCGAATTGCTCTACACATCAAGTTATTTGAATTTGTCGCTTCTTTGGCTTGCGGATTTTTGCAATTTTGTTCAACAACGCAAAACAGGGCAATGGCTTTAATTCCAAGGCTCCATGCTTCTTTGATTTGAATAATGGCCTTATCAATTGTCAATCGATAAACATCGGGTAATGAATCAATTGGTTCGATAGAATTATTGCCCTCAATTATAAAAATTGGCAAAATTAAATGATGTGGTAGGATAGAATTTTCGGCGATTAAATCGCGCATCGCAGGACTAAATCTGCCTCTTCTAAGGCGAGAATTTGGAAATGATTCGTTACAAAAAATTTGCATAAATAATTTTTAATTTAATAATTTATAGTGATTAAAAATATATTTTATCGAACATACTTTGACAATCAATGAAATCAAAATCATACCACAAAAAAACCAACAAAAGATATGGCCTGCAAACCATTGATGAAAAAGTTTCAAATCTTCTTTCTCCAATTTTTAATAGCTCCAAAAAAGAATTTATTATCATTAATAATTTGGTTAAAAACTGGCCTCAAATTGTAGGCGAAAAATATGCCAAATTTTGTTCGCCAAAAATGGTAAGTTTTGATAAAAAAAACCATAATATAAAACTAACTATTGCGGTTTTTAATTCTGCAACAGGCTTTTTTATCGAAAATAATTCTGAAATTATCATTGAGCGGATTGCTACAAAATACGGCTTTAAATCGGTTAAAAAAATTATAATTAAACAAGAACCAAAAGAAATTAACCTCAATTTAAGTTCAAAAAAACTTCCTCAAGAATTAAGCAATAAAATCGACAAGAAACTCGAAAACATTGAAAATAAAGAACTTTCTGCAACTTTAAAAAAACTCGCAGAAGAGATTTATAAATAAATTTACGTTTCTTTAATTTAGAAACTTGCGAGTCTTTTAAGTCTTTCGTTGCGCATTTTTTCAAAATCATCGCCAGCATGATATGACGAACGAGTTAGAGGAGAAGATGAAACCATCAAAAAACCTTTGTTGTAAGCCATTTTTTGATAAAACTCAAACTCATCGGGATGAACATAACGATCAACCGGAGCGTGCCTGATAGTGGGACGAAGATACTGACCAATCGTTAAAAAATCTATATCAGCACTACGCATATCATCCATCACCTGCAAAACTTGCTCTTTGGTTTCACCAAGTCCAACCATTAAACCTGATTTTGTAAAAATGGTTGGATCAAGTTCTTTAACGCGCTTCAAAAGCCATAATGAATGAAAGTATCTCGCTCCGGGTCGAATTGAGGTGTAAAGGGCTGGAACGGTTTCGATATTGTGGTTAAAAACATCCGGCTTAGCTTTAACAACCTTTTCAAGAGCGCCGTTTTTGCGCAAAAAATCAGGAGTAAGAATTTCGATAGTCGTTTGCGGTGATTTTTTGCGAACATTTTCAATGCATTTAACAAACTGCATGGCACCACCATCATCAAGATCATCGCGGTCAACCGAGGTAATTACGATATGCTTAAGGCCAGAGACTTTTGCAACATCGCCAACGTTATCGGGTTCGTGCGGATTAATAGCATCTGGTTTGCCAGTTTCAATGTTACAAAAAGAACAGGCCCTCGTGCAAACCGAACCAAGAATCATCACCGTAGCGTGTTTTTGGGCCCAACACTCGCCGATATTAGGACAAGCAGCCTCTTCGCAAACTGTGTGCAGTTTTTTGTCGTTTAAAAGTTTTTTAGTTTCAAGATAGCCTTGCGATGTTGGGGCCTTAACCCTAATCCAATCTGGCTTGCGCTCCATTTGTTGTTTTGGGAATTTTTCAGCAAAACCAAGTAAATCTTTATTGTCCTTCTTGGCAATCTGACCTGATTCGCGCTTTTGTTCTCTAGTTTCCATGATTATTTTATTTCGCCAGTTACGACAAAACCGGCAATTTCAGCTATATTGGTAGAATGATCAGCTAAACGTTCAAAACTTTTGGCAATAAATAAAGTATTGGTAATGCGCTTAACTTGTTCGCGACTAAAGTTTTCTTGGTTTATAATGCCGAATAAATCACTGTATATTTTATCGATTTCATCATCTTGTTTTAGAACTAAATTTG
Source organism: Pseudomonadota bacterium (assembly GCA_009925685.1). GTDB lineage: Bacteria > Pseudomonadota > Alphaproteobacteria > Rickettsiales > UBA1997 > CAILUF01. The sequence goes on along the minus strand of RFYG01000039.1, from coordinate 7,942 downwards.
CCAATTCAATATCGTGATTGTTGAATGATTGAACCGCTTCACGAGCCATTTCTTTGGTTAAACTAATCATATCAAGAAGGGCTTTTTCGACTCCGTCTTCAAACTTTTCATTACCAATACGAGCAATTTTTTTGATTATACTTTTGGATTGATCACCACTGCGCTCAAGATTGGAGGAGACTTTTAAAGATGAAATTGTATAACGCAAATCAACAGCCATGGGTTGGCGAAGAGCTAAAATGGCAGTAACTTTTTTTTCAATTAAATGATCTAAAGAGTTAATTTTGTAGTCATGAGCGGTAATCTTATCAATCAACGAAATGTCGCGAGTTCTAATCATTTCAGCCACCATATCAATTGATTGCGTAACCATCTCAAGCATGGTGTCGAGGGTTCCAACAATTGATTGCAAATCTTTGTCATATGATTTGACAGTATGCTCCTTAAGGCTCATAAAAAATAATTTTATTATTAAAAATTGATGCGATTATGATAATAGCGGAAATTTTGAAAATCAAAAAATATTTATTATGACAAATTTAGCTCCCAAAAAAATTTTAGTAATTGGCAACGGAGGCAGAGAACACGCGGTTTGTGAAGCGTTTAAAAAATCATCTAAATCATCGCAAATTTTTGTTATTAATGGTAATTTTGGAACCCGCGAAATCGCCAAAAACATTGATTTTATTAAACCTAATCAGGTCGATTTAATTGTAAAATTTTGCCAAGATCAAGCAATCGATTTTGTTTTTGTCGGCCCAGAACAGCCTTTGGTTGAAGGCTTAGTCGATATATTGGAACAAAATAAAATTCGTGTTTTCGGTCCGTCAAAAAAAGCATCTGCCCTCGAGGGATCTAAAATTTTTATGAAAGAAATTGCTCAGCAAAACAACGTTCCAACCGCTAAATATGGTACTTTTGAATCCTCTGACCACGCCTTAAATTTTATCAATAAAATTGGATTACCTTGTGTAATTAAAGCAGATGGGTTGGCCTCCGGTAAAGGCGTAATTATTGCCCATAGCAATGACGAAGCCATGCATGCGATCAACGAATGTTTTTCAGGAAAATTCGGCGAGGCGGGCAAAAAAATTATTATCGAAGAATTTCTTCGGGGTTTTGAGGCCAGCTATTTTGTTATCTGTGATGGTAAAAATTTTATTCCACTTGGCTTTGCTCACGATCACAAAAAAGTTGGTGAAGGCGAAACCGGTCTAAACACTGGCGGAATGGGCACCTTCGCCCCCTCACCTTTTATCGACCAAAAACTAGAACAAAAAATTATCGAAACCGTAATTAAGCCAACCCTTGAAGGCATGAATAAAATCAACGCTCCTTTTTGCGGAATCCTTTTCGCTGGCCTAATGATTGACAACGAAAATCCGAAATTACTCGAATTCAATGTGCGCTTTGGCGACCCTGAAACACAAGTAATTTTACCGAGAATTAAGTCCGATTTTATCGATTTGATCGAGCACGCAATCGATAAAAAAATTAACGATTATAAAATCGAATTTTATCCAAATAAAAAATTGGTATGCGTGGTGATGTGTTCGCGCGGTTATCCAGAAAATTACATCAAAAATTCTGAAATTAAAAACCTTAAAAATGTTGAAGCTCTTATTAAAAATACACCAAAATATGCGGGCGTAAAAATTCTTCACGCTGGAACATCTGTTCTTGAAAACAAGATAATCGCAACAGGCGGAAGGGTTTTGAATATTGTCGCCGAAGCCGATAGTTTTGATGAAGCGCGTCAAAAAGCCTATGAAGTCGTTGATTTGATTGATTGGAAAGAAGGTTTTGTGAGAAGGGATATTGCTCTGAAGGCTTTGAAGGGTTAGATCAATAAAATTTTATTAAAAACTAAAACAAAATTTTTGAATCTATAATTCAATATCATCATTGGATTTAATTTCTGAAATTTCTAGATCGTCAATTTCAAAGACCGCAAAACCTTTTTCAACATCGATAATCGGAAAAAATTGATTTTTGAACGGAAAATTATCAATTTTTTGTAGACCCTTTGCAACAAAATTGTCGAGAAATTCTATTTCGATCAAACAATTATGATTATAATTTAAAACATTAATTATTTTACCAATTTTTTGGTGCAAATTATTGACGACATCAAGCCCAATTAAATCAGAAATATAAAACTCATTTTTTTTAGTTTTGGCGAAGTATTCACGCAAAACGTAAAGCTCTTTTCCCCGCAAAATCTCAGCTTGATTGCGATCATTAACACCTTCAATTTTTACAATGCAAATTTTGTCACCAGTTTGATTTGACGAGTTGGCGACTTTGTTTTTATTAATAATTTTAATTTTGTAGGTTTGGTTTTGACTATCGAAAAGAGGGTATTTTTCAAGATTTTTAATTTCGTCTCCAAAATATAATATTTTTATTTCGCCTTTAATGCCATGGGCTGAAAGCAATTTTGCGATCAAAATTTTTTTATCCATAAATTATATTTCTAAATGAAGCATATCGCCAAAATTTGGGCGACGACGAATGATTTTATATGAATTATCCTCAATCAAAACTTCGGGTACCAAAGGCCGACAATTATATTCATTCGACATCGATGAGCCGTAGGCTCCAGCACTACAAAATGCAAATAAATCATTTACTTGCGGAATAATAATTTCACGATTTTGAGCTAAAATGTCGGTGGTTTCACATACTGGGCCAGCAAAATCAAAATTAGCTTTAAAGCCATTTCTTTTAAAAACTGGTAGGACTTCGTGATAAGAACCATAAAGTCCTGGGCGCATTAAATCATTAATGGCGCCATCGATAATCACAAAGTTTTTTTGTGGAGTTTCTTTGAGATAAATGGTTTTGGCAATTAATAAACCGGCACTTCCAACAATAGCCCTTCCAGGAGCGATTGTGATTTTGGTTTTCAAATCACGAGTTGTTTCTTTGATTAGCTCGACATAATCGTTGAGGTTAATGATTGCATCATCTTTGTAATTGATGCCAACACCGCCACCAAAATCAAGATTTTTGATTTTTAGGCCTTTTTTGGTGAGGTTTAAATAGAGTTCTCGTAGCTTTAAAAACGCTATTCTGAATGGTTCGAGATTAGTAATTTGTGAACCGATATGCATAGAAATGCCATAGACTTCTAAAGCGGGAAGCTTTGAAGCTAAAATATATATTTCTTCAACATAATCAATATCAACGCCAAATTTGTCGCCCTTCCGGCCGGTTGAGATTTTATGATGAGTTTTGGCGTCAACATTAGGATTAACACGCAAAGAAAATTTAGCGGTTTTATGCAAATTGCTAGCGACTTCGTTGAGTAAAAACATTTCATCAACCGATTCAACTGAAAATTCTTCAACACCGTTTTGCAAAGCAAAAATCATGTCTTCGCGAGTTTTGCCCACGCCAGCAAAAACTATTTTTTTAGGATCAATTTTAGCTTTTATAGCGCGATCAATTTCGCCGGCTGAAACCGCATCAATTCCGGCTCCAAGCTGAGCAAGAATTTTCACCAAATGAATGTTGAAGTTAGCTTTGATGGCATAACAAATTTTGTAATCATTTATTTTGTGAAAATTAAATGCGTCGACAAATTGTTGATAATTTTCAATTAATGTATTTTTGGAATAACAATAAAAAGGCGTGCCGACTTGATTAGCTAAATCTGCAATTGCAGTATTTTCAACAAAAAGTTGATTTTGATTGTTGAGAGTTCGATATGATAAATATTTCATTTATTCGTAGGTTGAATACATATAAGGTGTGATTGAATCAAACTCCGCAGAGCATGAATCAACTCTTTTGTAGACTGGATTGACTTTTAATTCGCATCGCAAATCGCGAACTTCTTTTTCAGAAAGACCGCATAATTTCGATAATCTTTTATCTGAGAAACCCATTTTTTTGAGCTGTAAGAAATCATCGCGATTTTTGGGTAAACCGTTTTTCTTAACTTCATTTTCAGTCTCAATGGCGATTGATATTTGCTCAATAAACCATGGATCGTAACTACAAATTTGATTTATTTCTTGCGCAGAAATTCCTTCTCGAAGAGCTTGAGCAATCAAAAGAATTCGGTTTGGGGTGGCAATTTTGAGTTTTTGACGAATAATTTTTTGACGCTGTTCAGAATCTTCGATGTAAAGCGGGATTTCTTCGATTCCGCTTAGGTTACCCTCAAGAGAGCGAAGTGCTTTTTGAAAACTTTCAAGGAAAGAACGGCCAATCGCCATAACCTCGCCGACAGATTTCATTGAGCTTGAGAGGACGGCATCACTACCTTTAAACTTTTCAAAAGTAAATTTAGGAATTTTGGTGATAACATAATCAATAGTTGGTTCAAACGAAGCGGGAGTAATGCCACCTGTGATATCATTTTTAATTTCATCGAGGGTATAACCGATTGCTAATTTGGCGGCAACTTTGGCAATTGGAAAGCCAGTTGCTTTTGAAGCTAGGGCAGAAGAGCGCGAGACTCGCGGATTCATCTCGATAACAACCATTTTGCCGTTTTTAGGATTAACTGCAAATTGAACATTCGAACCACCGGTTTCAACTCCAATTTCGCGCAAAACAGCAATCGAAGCATTGCGCATATTTTGATATTCTTTGTCAGTAAGGGTTAAAGCCGGAGCAACTGTTATTGAGTCGCCAGTATGAACACCCATCGGATCAATATTTTCGATAGAGCAAATAATGATGGCATTATCATTTTTATCGCGAACCACCTCCATTTCATATTCCTTCCAACCAATGATTGACTCATCAATCAAAACCTCGTGAGTTGGTGAGATAGTCAAGCCATATTCAACAATTTGAAAAAATTCTTCTTCGCTGTAAGCAACTCCTCCACCAGCCCCACCCATTGTGAATGATGGTCTGATAATAGCCGGCAAGCCAACTTTTTTAAGAGCTTGTTTTGCTTCATCGAGATTGTGGACAATAGAATTTTTGGGAGTTTCTAGGCCGATTTTTTCCATCGATTTTTGAAATAAAGAACGATCTTCGGCCTTTTTGATGGCCTCCACTGATGCACCAATTAGTTCAACTCCATATTTTTTGAGAACACCGTTTTTTTCAAGTGCTAACGCACAATTAAGAGCGGTTTGCCCACCAACGGTTGGTAAGATCGCATCGGGCTTTTCTTGACGAATAATTTCTTCAACAATTTCGGGAGTTATTGGCTCGATATAAGTTCTATCGGCGATATTTGGGTCAGTCATGATGGTGGCTGGATTTGAATTAACCAGCACAACTCTATAACCTTCTTGACGCAGTGCCTTACAGGCTTGGGTTCCGGAATAATCAAATTCACAAGCTTGACCAATTACAATTGGTCCAGCACCAATAATTAATATTGATTTTAAATCTGTTCGTTTTGGCATGATTGATTGATTTTTCGAGTTGCAAAATTCCGCAAATAATATTTTTTGCCAACCAAAATGTCAATTAATCAAACAACAAAATTTTAATTCCTAAAACTCAAATTCTCTAAGATTTTTGATAAGTTCAATGACAAAATTTTGGGGATATTTTATTGAATTATTTTTGCAGATTTTTTGATATTCTTCAAAAATACTTTGCGCTGAATTTTCAGGCAAAAATTTGAGTTCAAAAATAATTAATTTTAAAATTATTTGCTCATCAAATGTTAAATTTTTTTCATTTGTTGAGCTTAAAATTTGGTTAATTTGATCAAGATTATCAACTATTCCAACCATCATTTGAGATAAAAAATCATCATCAATTTGATTAAGATATTCTTCAACCGATAAAGCTTTTTCTTGCGAGTTTCGATTAATAACTTCATTGAATATTTCAGATATTGGCGACCCCGATTTTTCATCAAAAAAATTTTTAAATATTTGGAATAAAACAAATCTTGAATCACCGTAATTTGCTTCATAAAAACTGTTATTATTCATGGTAAAAAGATTAAAATTGATTTTAAGTTATACGCCATTTATCCTAGAGCAACAATTCTATATGTTAATTCCATTTCTCAAAAAAAATATGAAACTCGGCAAGTTTAAGTTATTTTTATTAACTACAATTACCTTAAATACTTTATTTTGGCATAACGCTTGGGCTGATAAATATTTTGGATTTGAATCAGTCTCACCTTTTGTAATCGATAAACCCTTTGTCATGAATAGCTCAGAACATAAAAATCAAATTGAGCAAGTTATTTTAATGCAAAAAAATGTCGAACTTGAAGAAATCGATCAAGCCCTACATGAAAAGCAACTCAGACCCGAAACCGTTGTTAATCACGTCTATAAATCAATTACACGCGAAAAATTTCCTAAACTATATTCGCTACTTGATAGAGTTGGCGATACTTCTCGCGACGTGACTAATGGCGTTAAAGATTATTGGAAAATATCTCGCCCATTCGAAGTTAGCAAAGATGTTCAGCCACTAATTTCGAAGAGCGCTGGGTTTTGTTATCCAAGTGGACACACCACTGGAGGCTATATTTACGCAATTGTTATGGGATTATTAATTCCAAATAAAACTGAAGAGTTTCGTTCATACGCCCATCAAATCGCATGGCATAGAGTTCAAGTTGGAATGCACTATCCGCAAGATCTTGAAGGTGGTAAACAACTCGCGACCTTTTTGGTTGGAGGTTTAATGCAAAATGTCGAATTTCAAAATGACCTAAAAAAAGCTCGAGAAGAGCTCAAAAAAGCCGGAATAGTTTAGTATTTGCAATTATTTATAAAATCCATGGAGCAATCTTATCCCCTCATTAGCACGTTAGTTTTTAGTGTTGTATTTGCTTTTTTGCTTGGCTTTATTGCATCACGCTTAAAACTCCCAACCATTATTGGCTATATTGTAGCCGGAATTTTTTTATCCCCAAACACCCCGGGATTTATAGCTGATATTGCAATAGCAAAACAATTAGCCGAAATCGGCATTATACTTTTGATGTTTGAAGTGGGCTTACATTTTTCAATGAAAGACCTAATTAATGTTCATAAAATTGCAATCCCCGGCGCTATCATTCAAATGCTTTCCACTAGTCTTCTATGCACTCTTTGCGCAATTTTGCTAAAATACAATTTTTTGGAAAGTTTAATTTTTGGCATTTCGTTATCAGTAGCTAGCACAGTTGTAATGCTTCGACAATTTGAACAATATCACATAAAAAACACTACAGTGTCCAAAATAGCTATTGGTTGGCTGGTAATTGAAGATATCGCCATGATTATTGTTATGGTTATTTTGCCGGCTATTATTGATATGATTCATCTCAATAACGAAATCAATTCACAAATTATTTTTGAAAACATCACTTCAATCACCGCCAAAATTATTATTTTTGCTATTGCTACGATCACAATCGGCAAAAAGATTTTACCCACTTTTTTAATCACCATTTACAAAGTGCGCTCTAGAGAATTAGTTTCGCTTTCAGTCTTGGCAATTGCAAGTGGCTTTGCTTTTATTGCACACGCAATTTTTGGCGCATCGTTTGCTTTGGGAGCTTTTTTGGCAGGCTTTGTTTTAAATGAGAGTAAACTCGGACGCAAAACAGTCGATAAAACTCTTCCATTACGCGATATTTTTGCAGTATTATTTTTTATTTCAGTTGGCTTAATTTTTAATCCCACAATCATTACCAAAGAACCAATTTTAGTTTTAATCACCACAATTTTAGTAATTTTTGGCAAAGCGATTATGGCATTTTTGATTATGAAACTTTTTAGAAAAAAAACTGGTGAAAGCCTAATTTTATCCGCCAGCCTTGCACAAATTGGTGAATTTTCTTTTATCCTTACCGCTTTAGCAATGAACTTAAATATTATCTCGCAAAGCCTCTACGATATGGTGATTGCAAGTGCTATTATTTCGATAATTCTTAATCCATTTTTATTCAAGTTGGCCCTAAATTTTAAAAGCAAATCGTAAAATTTAATGTTGCAATTAATTTTGTAGA
>RFYG01000038.1 GCA_009925685.1 Pseudomonadota bacterium | reverse complement strand
TTTTGATGAAATATTAAATTTATTAGAAAAATTTTCTGTGAAATATGTTGTTAATTCTCGCTTGGTTCGTGGCCTAGATTATTATACTTCAACGGTTTTTGAGTTTCTCATGAATCACGATGGTTCACAAAATGCCGTTTTAGCTGGCGGAAGATACGATAATTTAGTTGAAAAAATGGGTGGCAAAACTTTACCCGCCATTGGCTTTGCATCTGGAATTGAAAGGCTATCGTTATTGATGAATTATGTTCCGCAAAATTCGCGACCAATTTGGGTTAATTATATTTCTCAGTCAGAAAAAATTATAGCTTTTGAAATTGCTAATCGACTCAGAAATTCCGGCCTCAATGTTGATTTTGCATATGATAGCAACTTTAAAAAACAAATGAAAAAATCTACGCAGAATAACGCTAGATTTGTTATAATTATTGGCGAAGATGAAGCTAAAAATGGTGATGTGGTGGTCAAAGATTTCGATAATTCCAAAGAGCAAAAAGTTAAACAAGAATTGTTAATTCATTATTTAAAAGGCAAAATAAAATGATTGGTTTTGAAGAAATTGAGCAAAAATTATTTAGCAATTTTGATTCAAATAAATTTCATCATGGCATTATAATTTCTGGTAAAAAAGGCATTGGTAAAGCAAGTTTTATTAAAAATTTTTGCAATAAAATTTTAAACGAACAATCTCCGCCAAATCATAACGCCTCTAATATTGACCTCGCGATTGCTGAAAAGCTTCCTGATAAAAAAACGATTGGCATCGAAATTATTCGGCAAAATCAGCAATTTTTGAATCATACTGCCGGAATCTCGGAATATAAATTTCTGATTGTTGATGCGGTATGCGAACTCACCAAACAAGCTTCTAATGCTCTTCTTAAAAGTTTAGAGGAGCCAAAAAAAAACTGCTTCATAATTTTAATCGCTCACCAATTAAACAAGGTTTTACCCACAATTAAATCTCGTTGTTTGATAATTAAAGTGCCGGATTTTTCAAATTCACAATTCAATTCAATACTTGAAAATAAAGGTTTAAACCTTGGCGATATTGATCAAAAATTTCTGTCTCAAATTTGTGAAAATTGCCCCGCCTTAGCCATAAATTATGGCGAAGATTTAATTAAATTTTACCGAGGATTTATTGATTCGCTCGCTAATAAAAAAATCGCCAATGATTTATTGAAAATGCTTAGTGATAAGAATTTTTCATTTTTGGTAATTGAAAAAGTTGTGTTATTTTTCATCGCTCAACTAATCAAAAAAAATAACAATTTACCAATATTTATTTATTGCCCCAATGATGCTCAAATATTCAATGATTTATCGGCAAATTTTAGCCTAAATAATCAGTTGGATTTGTATGATAATGTCAGTAAAAGTCTTGAAAATGCAGTAAAATCGAACCTTGATAAAAAAATTAACTTTATAAATATTTTTAATCAAATTTGTTATGTCTAAAACATTTCGCGCTATTGGTTTAATGAGTGGAACATCTCTTGATGGTATTGATCTAGCTTTAATCGAAAGTAATGGTGAGGATAAAATTCAAGTTATTGGTAATGACTATTTTTTGTATGAGCCGGAATTTCGTAACAAACTTAGATCGCTAATTTTTTCTACTAAAATTACTCTTGAAGACATTAAAGTTATTGAAAATGAGTTAACCATTCAACACGCATATTTGGTCAATAATTTTCTCCAAAAAAACAATTTATCTAATAAGGATATTGATGTAATTGGTTTTCATGGACATACAATTTATCACAATCCAGCACAAAAAATTACTTGGCAAATCGGCAATTCTCAACTTCTGGCTTCGATGACAAAAATTAATGTGATTGGAGATTTTCGTATTAATGATGTGATTGAAGGCGGGCAAGGAGCTCCATTGGTGCCAATTTATCACTATTATTTGTTTTCTAAAATTGACAAGCCAAGTGTAATTTTAAATATTGGCGGAATATGCAATCTAACTTATTTCGATGATCAATTAACAAGTCTAACAGCTTTTGATGTTTGTTTTGGAAATGCACCTATGAATGATTTAGTTTTTAAAAAATTAGGTCGAGAATTTGATGAAAATGGCGATATTGCGCGATCAGGTTCGCCACATATCGAAATTGCCAAACAAATAATTCATGCACCAATTTTTAACTCCAAAATTCCAAGATCATTTTCGCGAAATGATTTTGATATAATTCTGCAACCACTTGAAAAACTTGAGCTAAGAGATGCTTTAGCTACTCATATTTATGTTATTTGTGAAATATTGGCGAGAGATATTGAAAATAATTTACCTCATTTGCCAAAGAAAATCGTTGTTTGTGGTGGCGGTAGTAAAAATTATTTCTTGCTTGAAAATATTCAAAAAAGATTGCCAAAATGCAAAGTAATTTCTGCAAAAAAACTCGGTTTTAATGTTGATTTTATTGAGGCCGAAGCCTTTGGATTTCTAGCAATTCGAAAACTCCTCAATCTGTCTATTAGTTTCTCAAAAACAACTGGAACTAAATCAAAATCTGGCTCTAAGGGCGGAGTTTTATTTGAGGTTAATTAAGGTTATTTGTTTGGAATACTTGGAATTGTTTGTAGATTTTGAGATTTTAGATATTCTTTTACTTCAAGAATCGAGTAAGTTCTAAAATGAAAAATTGAAGCAGCTAAAACTGCGGAGGCGCCTGATCTTAGTCCATCGGCGAGGTGTTCAATCTTCCCAACTCCACCTGAGGCAATTAATGGAATGTTAATTTTAGAACTAATTGATTTAATTATTTCTAAATCATATCCAGACTTTGTGCCGTCTTTATCCATCGAAGTTAACAGAATTTCTCCTGCTCCACGCTTTTGAGCTTCAAGCGCCCAATCGAGAGCATTAATTCCGGTTGGATAAGAACCGCCTTTGGTAAAAACCTCATAATTTGCGGATGAATTTTTTTTCACATCAATTGCAACAACGACAGCCTGAGACCCAAATTTATTAGAGGCTTGAGAAATTAGCTCAGGATTTGAAATTGCTGATGAATTTATAGAGACCTTATCGGCTCCACATTTGAGAAGTGTTGAGAAATCTTCAATTTTGCTAACCCCCCCACCAACGGTAAATGGAATAAAGCATTTTTTAGCAACTTTTTCGACCATTTCAAACATGGTTGAACGATTTTCTTTGCTTGCGTTTATATCTAAAAAGCACAACTCATCGGCACCTTCATCAAAATAATATTCAGCTTGTTTTATTGGATCACCTGCATCGATAAGATTTTCAAAATTAGTGCCTTTAACAACTCTTCCATCTTTGACATCAAGGCAAGGAATTACGCGATATTTAAGCATTATATTATTCTTTTTAAAACGTCGTTTTCAGGTCTATCAAAAAAACGATGTTTGATGACTGCTAAAATATGAATTAAAACGATACCAAGAAGTGCGTATGCAGAAATTTCATGAATTTCAGCGCAAATTTTGGCTAGCGTAAAATTAGTTCCAACCAAGTTTGGCAATTCCAGTGAAAATAGTTTAACTGGATATCCAGCAAAGCTGGACATTAAATAACCAGAAATGGGAGTTGTTAACATCAAAACATAAAGAATTAAGTGCCCGAATTTAGCTAGTTTTTGTTCGAGTGGGCTAATCGATGAGGGTAGAGCGGGGGGAGTTTTGATGAAACGATTAGCAATTCTTACAATTAGGAGAATTAATACCACCATCCCCATAGATTTGTGAAGGTCATATATTTGATAGCGGTTTGTTGAATCATCACCTAAAAATTCTTTCATATAGATTCCAAGTGCAAGTGTGGAAAAAATTATTATTGCCATAATCCAATGCAATAAGCGCGATGATAAAGCGTATTTCATGTTGTATGATTATTGAATAGTTCGTTTTTGTTCGACGATTTCGTAGCATTCGATGACATCTTTTTCTTTGATGTCTTCAAAGTTTTCAAAGGCGATACCGCACTCAAAGCCATTTTTAACTTCTTTAACGTCATCTTTAAAGCGTTTCAAAGTTTTAAGAGTGCCATCATGAATTACAACATTTTCGCGAAGAAGTCTGGCTCTGGCATTGCGTTTTATAATACCGTCAATAACAAATGTTCCGGCAACTTTGCCAGCATTAGATATTTTGAAGATTTGACGTATTTCGGCTTGACCGAGATATTCTTCATTTTTAGTTGGATTTAGGAGTCCAGATAGCAAAAGTTTAAGATCATCAACTAAATTATAAATTATTGAATAATAACGAATTTCAATACCTTTGAATAAGGCTAATTCTTTTGCAGAAAGATTAGCTCGAACATTAAAACCAATTATGATAGCTCCAGAAGCTGTCGCAAGACTAACGTCGCTCTCGGTGATTCCACCAGTTGCTGAGTGAATTATTTTAATAGCTACCTCTTCATTGCTAACTTTGGCAATTGATCCGGAAATTGCTTCAACCGAGCCATGAACATCACCTTTAATGATGATGTTTAGATATTTAAGCTTTCCTTTACCTGAGTCTTTAAATATATCCGATATCGAACGCGCAGAATTTTTGAGCGCCTTTTCTTCTTTTTCCTTACGAACTCTATATGAAATAATTTCACGAGCTTGCCTTTCTTCGTCGACCTCAACGAATTTATCGCCAGCATTTGGAGCGCTATCAAGGCCAAGAATTTCAACCGGCATTGATGGAGTTGCGCATTTAAGTTGTTTATGGGCAGAATCGGTCATTTTTCGAATTTTACCATATGATGTTCCAACTACAACAATATCACCAGTGTCAAGGGTGCCTTTTTGAACAAGCATTGTTGCAACTACTCCTTTAGCTGGATCTACGCGAGATTCAAGCACAACTCCACTCGACTTGCCTTCGTATGGAGCTTTTAATTCAAGTATTTCAGCTTGAAGTAAAATTGCCTCTTCAAGTTTATCGAGGTTAGTTTTGGTTTTGGCCGAAACTGGGACAAACATTATATCGCCACCTAAATCTTCCGAAACAAGCTGATGATTTAAAAGTTCGTTTTTAACAATTTGTGGATTGGCGTTAGGCTTGTCAATTTTGTTAACAGCTACAATAATTGGAACATTTGCAGCTTTAGCATGGTTGATGGCTTCAACAGTTTGTTCTTTGACTCCGTCATCGGCAGCAACCACTAAAACAACGATATCGGTAACATTAGCTCCACGAGAGCGCATTTCAGTGAAGGCCTCGTGACCCGGTGTGTCGAGAAAAGTTATAAATTTGTGGTCTTTGGTTTGGATTCGAGAAGCTCCAATATGTTGAGTGATACCACCATGTTCACCAGAAACGATATCAGTTTCGCGAAGCGCATCAAGAAGTGAAGTTTTGCCGTGGTCAACATGTCCCATAATAGTGACAATCGGCGCGCGGGGCATTAATGGAATATTGCTATCATTTTCGTCTAAAACATTTTCAACATCTGAGTGTGAAACTTTTTTACTAGTATGACCAAATTCGCTAATTATAATTTCGGCAGTTTCGGCATCAATTGCTTGATTACTGGTTACAACCATTCCCATTGAAAAGAGTTTTTTTACAACATCTCCAGCTTTTTCAGACATTCTTTCGGCAAGCTCAGAAACCGTTATCAAATCGGGTAAATTTACTTCACGGCTGATTTTTTTATATTCCTTAGGTTCTTCAATTTTGACCTGATTTTTTAATTTTTTGCGTCGTTGTGAAAAAGAATATTCGTCGGAATCATCATCAGAATTGATTATATATGTAAGTTTACGAGGATTGAATTTTTGACCTTTAATTGATTCTTTAATATTGGGTTTTTTAAAACTATCTTCTTCTGTAAAATTTTTTTGAGAGAAGGAAGTGGTTTTTTTGATTTTTTTCTTTTCGATTTCGATTTTTTCTTTTTCAAGATTTTGTTCAATTTCCTTTTTTTTACGCTCTTCAATGATTTTTTCGCGCTCTTCTTTTTGTTGATTTGCAATTTGAAGGCTTTGTTTGATTTTGTTGCGAACATCGAAATTATCGAGTTTAATGTCGACTAATTTAAGTGTGTTTTCAGATTTAGGAGTTTTGTTAAGATTATCTGATGTTGGTTCTTTAGAATCTTTTGAAGAAATTTCTGGTTCATAATCGTTCTTAATATTTTTTTCAGATGCCTCGGTGAGTCGATTTTCCTTGTTAATTTTACTAAGAATTTCGTGAGTTTTAATATTTTTTTCGGATTTAGATGACGGCGAAGATTTTGAAATGGCTTTTATTCGAGCCTCAAGTTCACTTTTATTAAGCTCTAAGGAATCTTTATTTTCCCTAGCTTGAGAAGAGGGTTTGCGTCCTTTAATTGTAACTTGGACAGGAGATGATGACGATCTTTTGTCAACCAAAACTTTGGTATTTGCGTTTGAAGCGTTACTTTGCGAAGGAGCTTTTGAAGAAGTCGGAAGTTTTAAAGTAAGCTTTGAACGCTTGGGATTATTATCGTTTTCAGTCATTATGTGAACATTAAATTTAAAGTTTTTACAAACTCTTATGAAATTTTTTGAAGATATTCTTCGGCGCGTCTTTTAATTTCTTTGGCAATGTCTTCGTCAAAACCTTCGATTGAAGCAATATCTGAGATATCTGAATCAGAAATTGACTCAACATTTAAAAAGCCTTCAGAGGCTAGTAAGCTGGCAATCATATCTTCAACATCTAAGGCCTCAATGAATAGCTTCGAAGCTTGATTAAACTCTGCTGTTCTTCGGGCTGATTCTTGTTCATCAGTCATTACATCAATTTTATATCCCACTAATTTTGATGCTAATTTAACATTTTGCCCGCCTCTTCCAATAGCAAGACTGAGCTGGTCTTCTGCAACAACAACTTCAATTAAATTATTTTCTTCATCTACAACTACTTTACTAACTTTGGCGGGCGTTAAAGCGCTAATTACGAGTTCGGCGATATTTGGCGACCATTTGATAATATCAATTTTTTCACCTCTTAACTCCGAGCTAACTGATTGAACTCTGTTGCCACGAATTCCGATAAATGAACCAATAATATCGATATCATCACGACGAGAATAAATAGCAATTTTAGAACGGGAGCCGGCATCTCTGGCGACAGCTTTTACTTCGATATTTCCATCATTTAACTCTGGAACTTCTTGCTCAAATAGTTTGACTAAGAATTGAGGGTGAGTTCTGGACAAGAAAATTTGTGCACCAAAAGGCTCTTTGCGAACATCTTCAATGTAGCAACGAATTCTATCGCCAACGCGAAAGTTTTCACGAGCGATTAAGCCACTTTCGTGAATTACCGATTCAAAACCGTCGATGTCCATAACGATATTTTTGAGCCCAACTTTTTTAACAGAAGCGCTAACAACATCACCAATTCGATCTTTAAATTCGTTAAATTCTTTATTTTTTTCGGCTTCTTTGACTTTGCGGATTATTTCGTTTCTAGCAACTTGAGCTACAATTCGATTTAAATCAATTGGCGGTAATTCTTGAATTATAAAATTACCGATTTCAGCTTCAGGATTATCTTTTTTAGCTATTTTGAGAGTGATTTGCGTTCTAACATCAAAATCTTCAATATCATTTTCAACAACTTTAAGCTTGTTATAAAGCTTTATTTGACCAGTTTTTTTGTCAATTTTGCAATCGATATCGAGATGAGTTCCGTATTTTTTTTTGGCAGCAAGTTTGATACCTTCTTCCATGGCTTCGACAACTTCTTGAAGGGTTATACCTTTTTCATGCGCAATGTTTTCAGCAACCAATAATATTTCTTTATTGCCCATAATAGTTAAATTACTTGCCATAGGATTAAGTGAATTAAATTAAAGTTTTAATGATTTATAAGAATGAAAGCCTAAATGAGATGAGACTGCTTAAATATTATAAAGCGCCAAATATTAAATCAACAACAAAAATTTTGACGATAATAAAAATTCTGGCAAAAATTTTGATGAAAAAATTTTAATTATTTTACCAAAATATTGATCATTAAAGATCAAGATTTATTTGGATGCAAAAGATGTGATTAATTCAAAATTGCCATTCGTTTCGGACATAATGACAAGTATAGCCATTAGGGTTTTTTTGTAGATAATTTTGATGATAATTTTCGGCTTTATAAAATTTTTTAAGTGGAGAAATTTTGGTTTGAATTTTAGCTTTATGAATTTTTAATTTTTCGGCTTTTTGAATTACCAACTCAGCGATGTTTTTTTGATTAGAATTTGTATAAAATATTTCGGATCTATATTGAGTTCCGATGTCATTTTGTTGACGATTTAGTTGAGTCGGGTCGTGAATGGTAAAAAAGAATTTCAAAATTTTTTCGTATGAAATTTTGTTTTCATCAAAAGTAATCTTAACCGATTCGGCGTGACCTGTTAAGCCGGTTGAAACCGACTCGTATGAGGGATTTTCGGTTGTTCCTCCTGCATATCCAACCTGAGTTTCCAGTATTCCATCAAGATTTCTAAAAAGTTCTTCAATTCCCCAAAAACATCCTCCGGCAATTACGGCCGTTTGAATATTTTGGTCGCTCTTGGCGTGGAGATCATTACTAAAAAAAATCATAAAATTTAAAATTAATGTAATTTTTTTAAAAAAGTTATTTTTCATTTATTTGTTTTTCGAGAGATTTAATTAGTTTTTTTTGTTTTATGTTGCGAAAGGTATTTTTGATGAGTTTATTTGAATAAATGAGGATCGCAGTAATAAGGCCCAGAAAATAAAATATTAACATCAGAACAAATAGCCTAGTTTCAATATTTTCTATTGGAACTACACCAAAATTAATAGTTATGACTTGACGATTATTGATCATAAAAATTGTTGCCAAAACCAACAGCAAAGTGGACAGAAGATTTTTAAAACTCTTTAAAATTTTAATTATAAATTTCATAAATTTTAGATATTTGTTAATAAAATTTTTTCTAATTCCAAACTATATTGAGGCTTGTGATTAAACCACATTTCAAAACCAACAAGCGCCTGCTCAATCAGCATGCCAATGCCGGTGATGGTTCGGAAATTATTAATTCGCGCATTTTTTAAAAAATCGGTATAAAGAGGGTTGTAAACTATGTCATAAAAAATTGCTGTTTTTTTAGCGTTTGAAATTTTGATTTGTAATTGTTCAGAGTTTTTCATTCCCATCGATGAAGTATTAATAACTAGGTCAATCCCATCAAGAAAATAATATTCTTTTTTAAGTTCTACACTATGCAACTTAGTGTTCTTGTTTAAAGCAATTAAATTAAAGTCGTTGATGATTTTATGAATTTTTGACTGAGTTCGATTGGCAATATAAATATCGTCAACATTTTGATTTATTAGAGCATGAATTATGGCCCTTGACGCCCCTCCAGCGCCTATAACTAAACATTTTGAATTATCAAAATTAAAGTCCGATATTTGATTTTTAAGATTTTTAATAAAGCCTTCACCATCTGAATTATGGCCGAATATCTTTCCATTAGATAAAATTTTTATAGTATTAATCGCCCCAATTTCTTGAGCAGTTTTGCTTATATGATGACATAAATCAAAAATTCTTTCTTTGTGCGGAATTGTAACGTTAAAGCCGGCAAGTTTTTGATTGCTTATCAAATTTTTAATTGATTCATCGAAGTTATCGATTGGGACTAAATATTTATCATAGCTTCCACTAATATTTAGTTTTTTTAAGTAATAATTATGGATTATTGGTGAAAGTGAGTGAGAGATTGGAAAGCCAATAACTCCAGCCTTAATTGGAGTTGATGGGCTTGATTTTGATGAAATATATTCCATAAAAACTAACTTGGGTTTGAATTATTTGGTGGAGGGTTGTTATTGGCATCGGAGCGTTGAGCCTTTAGCGCTGAATGATCGGGCATGTATGGTTCTTGTTGAGGAATTTTAATTTGAGGCATTAATCTGGCGGTGAAAAATTTATCGTTAAAATAAGTAATTTTTTTACATTTAACTGGTGGTTGCGATTCGATTAAAAGAATCTGATCAGTTCTCGGAAGTTGAATAACTTCTTGGGGAAGAATCAACGCTCTTTGAACGTCGGAAACGTGCAATGAGCGCGCCCCAGGATTGAGATCGAGATATTTAGGTTTGTTATAAGAAATTTGAGTGGCGGTTTTATTGCCAACTAGCTGAGATATTAGATTTGCAGTTTCCATGTTATTCGCAGCAAACGTAATACGATAAGTTGAGTTAGAAAGGAAGGAGTTCATCCCGCTTTCTTCATAGATTCCTTTAAGCTGTTCGGTGTCTTGAATAATTAAAAATAACCGCACTCTATAACCACGAAAATATGCAATCCCAGCCAGAAATTGCTCCATTTTGCCAAGTGTTGGAAATTCATCCATAAGCATTAAGACGCCATGTTTTTCATTGGGACGTGGCATTTTGGCGGTGAAAAAGGATGCAGCTTGTTGATAAAACATGCCCATTAAAGGTTTTAGACGCGATATGTTATCCGGAGTAAGCCCTACATAAACTGTATGCGGAGTTATCTTAAATTCATGAAGATTAAAATCTGAAGTGGCTGTTGTGGTATCGATAAGAGGATTGGCCCATAATTCAAGCGAAGAGTTGGCGGTTGAAGTGACGGAACCGCGTTCCTTGTCGGGCTTTTGTAGATAAGAAGCGATGTTCATATACGAAACTGGATGGATTTTTTTGCCCATAGTATCAAGAACTACTGCTAAATTATAAACCACGTCATCATTGCGGAGAGTTCTAACAACTTCACCTAGCGTACAAGGGCGATCTTCGGCGGCGACAAGAAAAAGCATAACTCCGGCCAGAAGCGAACGCGCCTCATTTTGCCAAAATTCTTGTTCGGGCAGAAGAAAGTTACAAATTTTCTGGACATCATCGACCATTTGCCCTGGTTTTGTACTTATCCAGTCCATTGGATTATAACAATGACTTATTCCATCTGGGTCGGCGGGGTTCCATAAAAAAACTTTTTGTTTAAGATTATTTTTTCGCCAACCTGAAGTGAGCTCGTAGTTTTCGAGTTTAATATCGTGAACTATGACTGAATCATGCCAAAACAATAAATTTGGAATAACAAATCCCACACCTTTACCAGAACCTGTTGGAGCAAATAGAAGTATGTGTTGAAAACCTTCGGCAATTAAAAATTGATCTTTAAATTTACCGAGCAAAACACCGCTTTTAGAGCGTAAACCCATTTTTTTTACTTCTGAATCAGTTGCCCAGTGAGCATCGCCGTGAATTGATTCGGGTTTCTTAAATGGTCGCCAATCGATAAGGGGAGCGCGAAATATCCACGCTAAAGTTAAAACAAAAGCGTAAGGTATTAAAGTTGCTAACCAGAGTTTTAAGATAAAACCGTTTCCGCTTTTTAAAGAAAGAGCATTTCTTTTTTCAATGTAAAAAGTCCAATAGTAAACAAAGTTTTTATGAATTGCGATGAATTGATCAATTAAGTTTTTTGAAAAAAAAGCGTTAATTGTTGCGAAAGTTTTGGCGGTTCCGAATAAAAGCAATATTCCGGAAATATAATAACATATTCCCAAAACAATTATGATTAAAAAGGCGATAGTTGAGAAGTTCCGAATGTTGCGGGTTAGAGGACTATCGG
>RFYG01000037.1 GCA_009925685.1 Pseudomonadota bacterium | reverse complement strand
AACCCACCAAGGATATTTCCTTGGTGGGCCTTGCATTAGAGATTATCGCTTGGATAAACCTCTCTACCTTTTTTATTTAAAAAAAGATTAGCTAACGCTTTTCTTAAGTTAAAGAACTAACTATCGAGAGCGTAACTATTACTGCTAATGGAATAAAAACCATAGTTTACGATGTTTGATAGTTAAAGAAGAGAAGCCTATCAACAAGCCAAATTAAAAAATAATTTGGAAAGCGACGACCTCGAAAACTACGAAAAAACTTTTACAAATTCTTTCGCAACTCAGCTTTGTTCAATTCAATTTCTTGATTCGACAAAGGTATGAGTCCGTTTTGCAGAAGATAACCCTCATTTCCAAGGGTATTATGGCTAACAATTTCTGCGATAAATTCTGACATCCCAGCAATTAATTTGCGGTGCTCTTTTTTGTAATAAACATATAATGGACGAGATATTTTGTAGCTCCTAGAAGCAATATTTTGAAGTGTTGGATAGATTCCATCAATCAAGGCAGGTTGAATCGTTTGGCGGTTTTCTTGTAAAAAACTATAACCAAAAATTCCGAGAGCATTTTTATCATTTTTGAGTTTTTGGACAATCAAATTATCATTTTCGCCAGCTTCAATGAAGGCTCCGTCAGACCGAATTATTTGACATTTTTTGTGACGAATTTTTTGATCGGGATAATTTTTTACAAAAAATATATTTTTATCACAACTATCAATCATTACCAACTCGACAAAGGCATCTCTAGTTCCCGAAGTGGACGGTGGGCCGTAAACCGTAATTTGAGTTTGCGGAAGATTGACATTTATGTCGCTCCATTTTTTATAAAAATTATCAACTAATTCACCGTTTGAATTTGGAACTTTTTCAGCGAGAGCAAGAAAAATTTGCTGAGCAGATAAATTGAATTGAATTTTAGATTGGGAATTTGCCAAAACGATTCCGTCATAACCAATTTTTATTTCACCAAAACTTACTTTATTGCTACTACATTTTTCAACTTCACTATTTTTAATGCGACGTGAAGCATTGATAAAATCTGGAAATTCATAACCTACCCCCGAACAAAAAAGCTTAAAACCTCCGCCAGTTCCGGTTGATTCTACAATTGGAGTTTTAAAACCCGATTCACGACCAAAGGTTTCAGACACAACGGCCATAAAAGGGTAAACTGTTGATGAGCCAACAATTTGAATGTGGGAGCGCATTTGTGGCTTGAAAAGACTCGACGCCAAGTTGCCACCAAAAGCACTAAATGGAAGTAATATGATAAATAAAAATGATAGTCTCAGCACAACCGAATAAAGAGTTAATTAATGTTCAATAACAGGGCTAAAAGCCTTTAAATCGCTAAAAGCTTTTTAATCAAGTAGAGTTAATTCCTTAAACGGTATTAAATGAAGAAAATTAGTTTTGGATAAAATCATATAACAATTTATATGAACTAATTTTGGCGCGAAATTGTCAGTAATTTTTAAAAATTGTCAAGCATAAGATTTGGCAAAAACTAATACATAAATTCTATCAAAAACGTTGTATAAAAAGCCGTTGCTTCGAAATATTTTATTTTTATTCTGGAAGAAAATTCCCTTAAAAAAACCAAATCCCTAAAACCAAAACTTCTCATGACCAAAAATCACCGCCATTTATTTTTTAAGAAAAATAGACTTTTTGGTGCGTTTATTTTGTTTTTTTTAAGTTTTAGTTTTGTTAATGATTGTTTTTCAAAAGATGGCATTGTCCTCTCCAAGCCAATTATATCAGGCCTTGAAAGAATTGATGAGGCAACTGTTTTGAAATATTTTGAAAACCTTAAAAACGATAAATCTTTACCCCATAATCTTGAAAAAATCCGTAAAAACTTGCTTGAAACCGAATATTTTAGCTCTGTAAATATTAATCTTAAAAATCAAACCATTTCCCTCGAAGTCACCGAAAATCCTATCGTTTACGAAACCAAGTTTATTGGTAACAAAAAAATTGATGAAGAAGCTCTAATTTCCGAAACAACTTTAAAAAAACGCAGTATTTTTTCACAATCTAAATTGCAAAGCGATATCAAGAGAATCAACGAAATTTATGTTAAAAGTGGCAGATTCCTTTCCAAAATCGAGCCAAAAATAATTAAAAAAGACCAAAATCGTATCGAGCTAATTTATGA
This sequence comes from Pseudomonadota bacterium, assembly GCA_009925685.1. Classification (GTDB taxonomy): domain Bacteria; phylum Pseudomonadota; class Alphaproteobacteria; order Rickettsiales; family UBA1997; genus CAILUF01. The sequence continues at coordinate 9,682 of RFYG01000037.1, read as the reverse complement.
AATTGAAGAGGGTCCTAAAGCCAAAATCGGCGAAATATATTTTATTGGTAATAACGCTTTTTCTGATCGCGAACTAAGCGAGAGAATCTCTACCAAAAAATCAATTTGGTGGAAATTTTTATCATCGAGCGACATGTATGATTCCGATCGAATTGAATTCGATAAAGAACTCTTGCGCCGTTATTACAACAACAATGGCTTTGCCGATTTTACCACCATTTCTTCAATGGCACAAATTAATCGTAATAAAGATAATTTTTTTATTACATTTTTAGTTGAAGAAGGCATCAAATATAAAATTGGAGAAATCAATATTATCAACCATGTTGAAGGCTTTGAAGCTGAAATTCTCAACGAAAAACTTCTTTTTAAATCTGGCGCTATTTATAACGCTGAAGCCATTGAAAAAACCATCGATGCAATGACCGAAATTATGTCCGAGAAGTCTTATGCCTTTGCGAATATCGAGCCGATTTTAAAGCGTAATCAAGATAAAAAGATTATTGATATTGATTTTATAATTAACGAAACGCCACGAATTTTTATCGATAAAATTAAAATTTTTGGCAATACCAGAACTCTTGATGAAGTGATCCGTCGTGAGTTAAGAATTCGCGAAGGCGACCCATATAACATCAATAAAATCAACCGTTCAAAACAGCGAATCGAAAATTTAGGATATTTTGATAAAGTTGATTTTAATACCAAGAAAATCGGAGAAACTGATTTAGTTGATCTCGAAATTACCGTTAACGAAAAAAGAACCGGCGAATTAAACTTGGGACTTGGCTACTCTAAACTCGATGGATTTAATGTTAACACTGGAATTCGTGAAAATAATTTATTTGGAACGGGTCAAAAATTAGGTTTTAATATTCAGAAATCTTTTGCCAATCTTAGCGCAGATGTCAATTATTCTAAACCCTATTTTTTAGGACGACCGATTGATGTGGGATTTGAAATTTTTCGCATAAACTCCGCCAAACGCAATACCCGTGTTTTTGAAATTGATAATTCAGGCTTTAAGTTAAATGCCAGCTACAGTATTACCGAATTTTTAGATCATCTCATCTCATACTCATATAATGCTCAAAACATTGGAAATATAACGCAAGGTTCATCTCTTGCCACTCAAATGACTCAAGGAAACTATATTTATTCTTCAATTGAAAACTCACTTTTTTATGATCGAACCGACAATCGCATCGATCCACGAAAAGGTTATTTTTTCTCCATTTCTCAAACTTACACTGGGATTGGTGGTGATATTCACAACCTTAAACACCAAGGGCGCGCCAGCTATTTTATTCCAACGATAAATAGGGATATAATTTTAAAACTCATGACTCGAGGCGGGGTTGTTCAAGGTATTGGCGAAGACGTTAACATTCAAAATAATTTTTTCCTTGGCGGAAATGATATTCGAGGATTCGCATTTTATGGCATCGGACCAAGAGTTCAAAGCTCAAAGAGCATAAATAACAATGAGGCAGTTGGTGGAAAAATTTATTATGTCGGCACTCTTGAATTGCGCTTTCCAGTTGGTTTACCGCGCGAACTTGGAATCAATGGCGCACTATTTTGGGATAATGGAGTTATTAAGGGGGTTGATAAATCAATTAAACAAAGGGCTGAGATCGCGGACTCTGGAAAATTAAGATCTTCGGTCGGTTTTAGCGTTTTTTGGGCTTCGCCAATGGGGCCAATTCGTCTCGATTTTGCAAAAATTCTTCAAAAAACTAAATATGATAAAAGCCAAACATTTAATATTAATTTCGGCACAAACCTATTTTAGATTCGCCAAACAAACCCCAAAAAAAACCCCTATTTTTGGTAATTTTTTTACAAAAAACCAAAATTAGGGGAAATTAATTCTGAAACTTTAAGAATTTAGTTTTTAAATTTTATCAACAAAACTCGTAATAAATTAAACACTCGCAACCAACATCCAAATGGTTTTTTCGTGGGCTTTGGCGCGTTGGATAAAAATATCCGCACTCGATTCATCACCTTCTTGTTGAGAAATTTTAATCGATTTATGTAATTGCTTAACAATAATTTCGTGGTCAAAAATCAAATCTTTAATCATCTCTTGCGCACTAAAATCTTTGTTGCCACTCTTAATATCGCTATATTTTTTGAAATGATCGAATGTACCATCAACCTTAGAACCAAGAGAGCGAATTCTCTCGGCTAATTCATCGATTGCACCAAAAAGTTCTTCATATTGCAATTGGAACATTTCGTGAAGGGATTTAAAATTATCGCCAACCACATTCCAATGATAATTTTGGGTTTTCAACATTAAGGCATAAGAATCAGCTAAAACTTTTTCCAAAGCTTCAAGGGTTTGATGGTTTTTCATAATTACTCCAAATTTTCGATTGTTAATATTTGTACATTTTTTGTCTCCAAATAAATTGGTTAAACACTAATAAATATTGTCTATCGTCATTAGATTTGGAGCTATTTTCACGTTCTTAATTTCATCATTCGCAAAAAACTTTTGCACTTCATTTTGTATTATTTTAATAAGCGAGAATTTTTTTGTTACAAAAGAGCACTTTCAAAAGCCGATTATCTAACTAAGCAAATTTTGATTGCAAAATATTATGATTTTTTATTATAAGTGTAATATATTGATTTGATTAACTTAATAAGTTTTGCTTATGAACCTTCGAGACCTAAAATATATTGTTGAAGTAGCGCGTGAAAAAAATTTTGCTCGCGCATCAGAAAAAGTTTTTGTTAGTCAGCCCGCTCTAAGCATGCAAATTAAGAAACTCGAAGACACCCTTGGAATCAATATTTTTGAGCGCGATAAACAAAATTTTTTAATCACACCGGCCGGCGCAGAAATTATTAAAAAGGCTGAAATAATTCTTCGTGAAAGCGAAGAAATCAAAAATATTGCCAAAAATTTTAAAGACCCTTTTGGGGGCGAGATTAGAATTGGCGCTTTCCCAACCGTTGCGTCATATTTTTTACCAAATTTTGTACGCAATATTCATAAAAAATTTCCGAATTTAAAAATTTTTTTAATTGAAGCTAAAAGCACTGAATTGCTTGACAAACTCAATAATGGCGAAATTGATTTTTCTTTAATTGCTATGCCGATTAACGATGAAAACTTGATTGGTGAAAAAATTTTTAGTGAAAAATTTTTATTGGCAACACCGAAAGGGCATCCATTTTCTAAAAAATCAAAAATTCAAATTAAAGAATTAAAGAACCAAGAATTAATGTTGTTGGAAGATGGTCATTGTTTGCGCGATCAAGCGCTTGAGATATGCTCTTGGGTTAAAGCTTTTGAAAATACTGACTTTCAAGCTACTAGCCTTGAAACCTTGCGCCAAATGGTGGCCAACGGCAATGGAATTACTTTAATGCCTGAAATTGCCGTAAGAAATGATGATAAAATTAGTTATGTTAAAATTTTTAATGCCCCCTTTAGAACAATCGGCGCTTATTATCGTAAATCATCGGTACGAAAATCTCTAATCAAGGAAATCATCAAACTCGCCAAATAAAATCTAAACAATTACCAGATTTTGGTTTGGTTTATGAAATTATAATTCCGTATTTTTTTGATAAATAATCTTCAACATCGTTTCGCTCTTTAGTTGAAAGCTCTTTTGAATAAATTATTATCTCGCCAATATCACCAGTGTAGTAAAGTGGTGTTGTAGCACCTATTTCGGCAACACCTATATAACCCGAATATTGTGAAAGCAAAGAATTATTAACCGAAGAGCCTTCGGGAGTTGAGCCACCATTAAGCCAATATTTTTTTCCGTTAGCGCTTGTAAGGGTAAAAGTATGAATTCTAGAAGTTATTTGAGTGCTACTAAAAGTAGGAATTGTATAGTCAAATAAATTTACTCCCGCAGTTCCGTATTGCCCAACCCTTATGAGACTGGCGCCAGAATATCCCAAGTGAAAAACACCATTACTTCCGCCCCCAATAAAGAATGAATTGTTACTTCCGGAAGTTCTTTGCTCGACAACAAAAATGGTAAAATCGGCACCATTCATGAAAGCAGAGTCAAACGGGTAGTAGTCTCCACCGTCAAATCTAACAGCGGGAATAGATTTGTTGAAAGCCTGAAATATCAATTTTGATTGATTGGCTAAAGTGCTTTGAGAAGCGCTTCTTTTTTGCGAAGATTGAATATTGATATCGTTCCACACCGAAATTGATGAATTATCGCGTCTTTCTGAAGTTTTAAAACTCTCTTCAAGAGTAGTTTCGAGCCATAATTCAAGGTTTGAAATTCTTCCGACTCGAGAGTTTTTGGTGATATTGCGCGCTTTTGCTAAATTAAAATCATTGTACATATCAATTCCTTGAGAAATCCCTGCAATCAATATTCCAATTATTAAAATTACCACTGATATTTCAATTAACGAGAACGCTTTTCTAAATCCAAAAGTTGTTTTTGTTTTAATATTCATAATCTAATAAATTAAAATTATAGACCGGTTGAACCAAAGCCACCAAAGCCACGAGCAGTTTCATCAAGATTTTCAACTTCAATAATATTGGCTTGCTCATGCTTGCTAATAACCATTTGAGCAATTCTCATGCCTCTAGAGATTATAAATGGCACCTTAGAATGATTGATTAAAATTACGCAAATCTCACCTCGATAATCTGAATCAATTGTTCCGGGAGAATTTAAAACTGTAATTCCATTTTTAAGTGCCAAACCTGAGCGTGGACGAATTTGAGCTTCAAAACCCTTTTCTAGAGCAATCGCAATTCCAGTTTTGATAAGTTTAAATTCACTTGGATTTAAAATTATATCTTCTTCGATAGATGCTTGCAAATCAAGTCCTGCACTGCCCAAAGTTTCATATTTTGGCAAAGATAAATCCCCTAAATTGGGCAATTTTTTAACCTTCAGAATTGTCATTGAAATAGAAAATAAAATTTTGGAAAAATGATTTTTTGGTGATTTTTTTTGGGTTGATAAATTACAAAGCGTTCTTAAAATTCACAACGATATTTTAATTCTTTAATTTTTGTAAAAATGTCCGATCCAAAAAATAATCAAAACTCCGCTCCAACCTCCAAAAATATCGAAGATCGTAAAACCAATGACAATCTAAAAGACGAATCTCGTCGTAATCTCATCAAAAATGTCGCTTACGCCACAGCTGGTGTTGGTGCAGTTTGTGCATTTCTTCCTTTTATCGATAGCATGAATCCCTCTAAAGATGTTCAAGCTCTTGCCTCGGTTGAGGTTGATATTTCAAATATAAAAGTTGGTGAAGAAAAAAAGGTTATGTGGCGAGGAAAACCAATCTTCATTAAAAGACGCACCTCCCTAGAAATTGATGACGCCAAAAAGGTTGAATTATCAGAACTAAAAGATCCACAAAATGATTCTGATAGAGTTAAAGCCGGTAAAGAAGAATGGCTTGTTACCATCGGAATATGCACTCATTTAGGTTGCGTTCCAATTGGCGGGCAAGGTGAATATAAGGGCTGGTTTTGCCCCTGCCACGGCTCTCAATATGATACCTCGGGACGAATTCGTAAAGGTCCGGCTCCAAAAAATCTCGAAATTCCGCCTTATGAATTTTTAAACGATAAAACAATTAAAATTGGATAGTAAATGTCAACAAACGATAGTCACAAAAACCACATTAACGACCCAAAAACTCCCAAAGAAGAGTTACAAGTTTTTCATTCAATTCATAACGATATTGACCAATCAATAACCGAAAAATCTAAAATTGCTGGATGGATAAATGACCGCCTTCCAATTATCGCAACTATTGAAAACACTCTTAAAAAACACCCCTACCCAAAAAATCTTAGTTATTGGTGGAATTTCGGTTCGATTGCTGGAATTTGTTTGGTAATACAAATTTTGAGTGGTTTATTTTTGGCGATGCATTATGTCCCCAACACCAAACACGCTTTTGATTCGGTAGAACACATCATGCGCGACGTTAACTATGGTTGGCTTATCCGCTATATTCATGCCGTCGGCGCTTCGATGTTTTTTGTTGCGCTCTATGCTCACATTACCCGTGGTTTATATTATGGCTCTTACAAAGCTCCCCGTGAAGTTTTGTGGTGGGTCGGAATAATCATCTTTCTTTTGACCATGGCAACCGCCTTCATGGGTTATGTATTACCTTGGGGACAAATGAGTTTTTGGGGTGCGACCGTAATCACCAATTTATTCTCGGCAATACCCGTAGTTGGTGAGTCAATAGTTCAATGGCTTTGGGGCGGTTATTCAGTCGACAATCCAACTTTAAATAGGTTCTTTGTTCTACATTTCTTGATGCCGTTTTTAATTGTGGGAATCGTCTTAATTCATTTAATGGCCCTTCATACCACTGGCTCTAATAATCCAAGTGGTGTACCAATGAAATCAAAAAAAGACTCTATTCCTTTTCATCCATATTTTACCATCAAGGATATGGTGGGTTTTGCCGCTTTCTTTTTAGTTTTTGGATATTTCTTGTTCTTTTATCCAAACGCACTTGGACACCCCGACAACTACATACCCGCTAATCCTTTAGTTACTCCAGCTCATATTGTGCCCGAATGGTATTTTTTACCATTTTACGCCATTCTTCGTGCCGTACCCGATAAACTTGGTGGCGTTTTGATGATGTTTGGCGCAATTATTTTACTATTCTTTCTACCTTATCTAGACAAAAGTAAAATACGCTCTGGAGCATATCGCCCAATGTTTAGAAAGTTTTTTTACATCTTTGTTATTAATTTTGTATTTTTAGGTTGGCTTGGTAAATCTCCGGCTGAGGGCTGGTACATATGGGCTTCACGTCTTGCAACTATGTATTATTATGCTTATTTTTTATTAATTTTGCCAACTTTACCAAAATTTGAAAAAACCCTGCCACTGCCTGATTCAATTGATGAGCACTACAAACAAAAACATAGTCAGAAACATTAATTTTATAAAAATGAAGAAATATTTACTTATTTTAGTTATTTTATTTTTTATTCCCAATATTGCCTTAGCAAACGCCTCTAGTTCAGATAACAATGTCGACGAATCAAAAATCACTTCTGCCCTTCACCCTAAAAAATTAAATTGGGAGTTTGAAGGTTTTTTTGGGCGCTTCGATAAAGCATCAATCCAAAGGGGTTACCAAGTCTACAAAGAAGTGTGCTCTGCCTGCCACAGTTTAAAACTTATGTCTTATCGTAATTTACAAGATATCGGCTTTAGCGAAGCCGAAGTTAAACAAATTGCCTCGGAATATCTGATTACCGATGGCCCAAATGACGATGGCGAAATGTTTGAACGACCCGCACTTCCATCTGATAAATTTGTTTCACCTTATCCAAATGAGCAATCAGCCCGATCAGCAAATGGAGGTGCTTATCCACCCGATTTATCGTTGATTATCAAGGCTCGCCACGATGGACCTAATTATGTTTATTCATTGTTAAACGGCTATAAAGACGCGCCAGAAGGCTTTGAATTGGCAGTTGGTAAAAATTATAATCCGTATTTTGAAGGTAGGCAAATTTCAATGCCAGCGCCAATTAATGATGATGGTCAAGTTGAATATAAAGACGGCACAATCGCCACCAAAGAACAAATGATTATCGACGCAGTTAATTTTCTTCAATACGTCTCCGAACCAGAAACAGAGCACCGCAAAAAGATGGGCGTTAGAACTATGATATTTCTGGGCATATTATTAGTGCTTTTGGTTTTGGCCAAAAGAGCAATCTGGAAAAATGTTAAATAACCAATCTCTGAAATTACAAATTTATGGCTTTTACTTTTAACGCAGAAAATCAAAATAAAGTTAAAGAAATTTTGGCAAAATATCCGCCTGAGCGCAAGAAATCAGCGGTTATGCCCTTGCTTGATTTAGCGCAAAGACAAAATAATAATTGGATTTCTAAAGAGGTTATCGCAAAAATCGCCGAAATTTTAGAAATGCCCGAAATTAAAGTTTACGAAGTCGCCAGTTTTTACACGATGTATAATTTAAAACCTGTTGGCAAATATCTTTTACAATTCTGCAAAACCACGCCCTGCATGCTTCGCGGTATTGATAAAATTATTAAAACTTGTGAAGAAAAATTTGGAATTTCGATGGATCAAACCACCGTTGATGGTCTTTTTACTTTTAGAGAAGTTGAATGTCTAGGAGCCTGCGTCAATGCGCCAGTAGTCCAAATCAATGATGATTTCGCCGAAGATTTAACCGAAGAAAGCTTTTTAAAAATCTTAGAAGATTTAAAAAATGGCAAAAGTTTTCAAGTCGGATCGCAAGTTGGACGCAAATGCTCTGCACCAGTAAATAATTAATAAAAGTTTTAATGGAAAATTTTTACAAAAAAGCTTTTAGTTTGGTTGAAATTTCGGTGGTGATTTTGATTATTGGAATATTGATAGCCGGAGTTTCGCAAGGGATAGATTTGTATCAAGATATGAGATTAGCGACGGCAAGAAGTTTAACGCAAAATTCGCGAGTTGGTCGCATCAAAGATTTAGCTTTGTGGCTTGAATCAACGCAAGAAATAAGTTTTTTGAAAAATGAAGCAAGAGATGGAGTTGCCGTTACTAAGTGGAATGATATTAACCTTTCATCAATCGATAGGGCAACAACTTCTGTTTTAGGGACTGCGCCAGTCTATCGTCAAAGTGCTATAAATGGTTTACCAGCAATTCAGTTTTCTGGAAATGGTTGTTATTCAATCAGTCATGTGGGAATCACTAATAATGGTTTAAAAACTTTTTTTGCCGTATTTTTAGAAACCGCCAAAAACACTAGTTCAGGATCTTATCTTTATGATAATTTATCTTATCCTCCGCAATTTGCCTTCATTTTGCCAATAAACCAAACCGGACAAATATACGCGGGAACTCCTTTAAATGGGGGATCAATTCCTTTAAATAAACCTCATTTGGTTACGATTGTTCACAATGTTGACAATTCCTTCTTTCGTGTTAATGGTGTGCAAACCTCAACTGCTAATTCTGGACCAAATGTTATGAATTCAGCAACAAGACTTGGTGGAGGGTTATGTTCAAATATAGATAATACTTTTTTTGGTTACATCGCTGAGTTTATAATTTTTGATCGAGTCTTGAATGCGAAAGAATATTTAGATGTCGAAACTTATTTATCCAAAAAATGGGCGATTAAAATTAATTAAAATTATTTTCTGTAATTATTTTTTCAATTTCATCTTCATCAATTTTGCCCCGAATCACTTTTAAAATTTGTTGATTTTTGTCAACAAAATAGCTGGTCGGGATGGATTTGGGAATTTCAAAACTAATTTTTTTAGCATCAGAATAAAAGCCATTGCCAAAAGATAATTTATCAGCAATTTTTTTAACATCTTCAAAATTTTCTTTGTCATCAATCGATATTCCAACTATCTCAAGCCCTTGTGGTTTTTTCTCTTTGTAAATTTTATCTAAAATTTTTAATTCTCTTTTACAAATTCCACACCATTTTGCCCAAAAAACAATAATCGTCATTTGATTTTTTTGTTGCACTAAATTGAATTTTTTACCATCAAGAAAAGTTATTTCGAGTTTTGGTTGATGTGCCTTCGAGACTTTTATTTCCTCGGTTTTTGTGGCGTGAGTGACGGCGAAACAATTAGAATTTAACAATAAAAAAATTGTTAAAATTGTGAATAAATTTTTCATGAAAAATT
>RFYG01000036.1 GCA_009925685.1 Pseudomonadota bacterium | reverse complement strand
ATATTAAAAAAATCGTTGCCAAATCTAATAAATCAAAAACTTCAAAAAAACAGCCCTCCAAAGCACCAAAAAAAAATCTCAAAACCCCAAAAACTTCTAAAATAAATTCCAAAAAACCAACAAAAAAAAATCAGATTAAAAACTCAAAATCATTAAATAAAATTATTAAAAAACCTAAAGTTGTAACCACTAAAATTGTCAAAAGTAAAACTCAAATAAAACTTAAAACTTCCCCTAAAAAACAACCAATCAAAAATAATCAACCCATTAAAAAACCAGATCTTCCAAAAAAAACCCCGCCAAAATTGACTCCCCCTTCTAAACTAAAATTTGCTATCGAGTCGAAAAAAAATCCTAATTCTGAAAAAACTGAAATATCCAAAAAAACCGAAACAAAAAAATCACCTTCCTCAAAAATCAACAAATCAGAAAATTTTTCAATTAATAGCCACGTAATTTATCCTTCGCATGGAGTTGGTAAAATTATCGATATCGAGACCACCGCGGTTATGCAACAAAATATCAGTTGCTACATGATTTACTTTGAAAAAGACAAACTTACCATAAAAATTCCGGTTCAAAATGCCGATAAATTTGGTATTCGCCCCTTAACTTCAAAACAAAAAATGGACGAGGTATTCGCAATTTTGCGAAGCGGTGTCAAAAAAATGAAGGGAATGTGGTCAAGAAGAGCTCAAGAATACGAAACAAAAATTAATTCCGGAGACATAATAATGCTTGCGGAGGTAATTCGTGATTTAACTCGCGATATTGAAGATTCTGAGAGATCATACAGCGAAAGAATAATCTATGAAACCGCTATTTTTAGATTAGCTTGCGAATATTCAGCAATATACAACATCTCTCTTGAAGATGCTCGTCAAAAAGTAATAATTACCGCAAAAGACAAATTAGATTCTGATTCCAAACAAAATCAAAAAAATGACGATTTTGACAATTTTGATAAAATCAAATCCAAAGATGATAATTTTGACGACGAAGAAGAAGACGAAGAAGACGAAGAAGAAGACGAAGAAGATGATTTTAATTATGAATATAATGAAGATGACGATTTTGACGATGACGATGAAAAGCCCAAAAAAAAGAAAAAGAAATAAATGGTTGCAATTTTAGAAATTAAAAACATCGGCAAAACTTTTTTCCAAGCAAATGAAAAATTTGAGGTAATTAAGCAAGCAAATCTTACTATAAATTCCTCAGATCTTGTATCGCTTGTAGGACCTTCTGGTTCAGGAAAGACCACACTTCTTCAAATATGCGGTCTTTTAGACAATCCGACCAGCGGTTCGATAATAATTGATGGTATTGACGCATCAATTGCCAACGACAAACTAAGAACTTCTATTCGCCAAAATAAAATTGGCTTTATCTATCAATTTCATCATTTAATGCCAGAATTTAGCGCTATTGAAAATGTGGCTCTTCCACTCTTAATTCAAGGATTTAAGAAGGCGGAAGCTTTAAAAATCGCTTCTCAAACATTGGATGAAGTTGAACTCTCGGATCGCTATAATTTCAAACCTTCTCAACTATCTGGTGGACAACAACAAAGGGTTGCAATTGCCAGAGCAATAGTTGCTAAACCAAAATTAATTTTGGCCGACGAACCAACTGGCAATCTGGATTCTGAACTTTCGCAAAAGGTTTTTGATTTACTTAAAAATTTGGTCAAAAAACATCAAATCGCCTGCCTCGTAGTTACTCACAATCTAGAATTAGCCAAAAAAACTGATAGAATTATTAAAATTAAAAATGGACAACTAAGCGAATAAAACCAATATTTGTTTGGTTTTGTTCATTAATTTTAAAACTGAATTTTAATAATTTAAATCATCGATGCTTTTTACAGAATCTTGTTTGTAATAATAGTTTATTACATTTTGAGGATTCTGCCCCGCCCCCACCATCAAACTACTATCATTATAATTGCTAAAACCACCACCGTAATTTCTGGTCGAATGTTTCTCATCAAATTCATATTTACTTTGGGAAGCATTATATGAGTTATAAAAGTAATTTTTTGGGATAGAAATCTTATATTGTTTTTGTTTAAAATCAGCGCATTTCCCGCTGTAAGCTTGAAATGAAAAAATTACCGAAACCAAGTCTAGCAAGCATCTAACCCCATCGGCATTTATAGAGCCATCGGCATCAGTTCTAATCGAACCCCAAAAAACCGGAGTTTGAAATGATGAACCGCCATAACCATTTAAATTTAAGCTAACGATATGATTTTTGGGTTCTATTTTTATTAAGGCAGGAGTATTGCCGTAAAATTGTTGATTAATATATATTTCGGCACCCCGAGGAGAGCTATCAATTGAAAGCTCAACATTCTTGTGGTTAAAAAACGAACAAGATGAAAGAAAATAAATCAATGCGAGATTTAACAATTTGAGGAATATATTTTTTTTCATGAGTTATTTTTTCCACCGATTATGAACCCAAAACCACTGTTCTGGCGATTTTGTAATCCATGCTTGAATTTTTTGATTAATTTTAAGAGTGACACCTAAAACGTTCACATCACTAATATCACCCAAATTATATTCAAGCGGTTTTTCGATTTTTAAAGAAAAATTAAATTTTTTATGGTTGCGAAAAATACAACCCGGAATCAAAGGAACTTCATATTTAATGGCAATTTTAGCAATCGAAGTTGCGGTCACGGCGTCGTCGTTAAAAAATTTTACCAAAGCTCCGTCGGTAATTTTTTGATCAGCCATAATTATGATAAATTCACGATTTTTTAATGCGTTTACAATTTGACGACTCCCAGCCCCACCCTTTTCAATCATTGGAACACCTCTTTTTTTGGCGGTTAGTTTCTCAACAAATGGGTTATTTAAAGGCCGATAAACGGTACTAACTTTTAAACCTTGATTTAAAAGAAATTTTGGACCGATTTCCCAATTACCAAAATGAGCTGAAAATATTATTCCACCGCGATTTAATTTTTTGATTTCATCGATATTTTTTTTGCTTTCTTCGTCAATTTCTACATATCCCTTAAGTTCTTGATATGACATGGCGCAAACATGCGGGAATTCTCCAATAATTCGGCCCAAATTATCCCACATTTCATCAATTATTTGCATTTTCTCATCTTTGGTAAGAAGGGGTAAAGCTTTGGATAAATTATTGAAAGCGAGATTATTAACGGCGATTTTTTTTCCCACAAATTTTGCAATATTGGCTGAAAAATCAGAAGCTAAGCTCAAAGGCAAAATCCTAAAAAAAATCATTCCTAGCCATACAAATGGGGCTTCAAGCAAATAACGAATTTTTTTAAAACTGAAATTTTTAAACATTTTTAAAACACTTTGTAAAAATTTTTTTCAAGATTTCATCGTTAGAATTATCACTCTTTAAATCAAGATCAATATCAACAAAATCAATTTCCATTTGAAATTTATTTGAAAATTTAACCCAATCTTTTTTGGTAGTTAGTAAGCGACAATTATTATTCTTGGCTCTCGCCAACAATTTTTCAATTTCAGGAATTTGATAATTATGGTGATCACTAAAAACATGAGTTTCAAGCAAATTAAAGTTACTTTTAATCAATAAATCAAAAAATTTTTGTGGATAAGCAATACCACAAAAAGCCATAAAATTTTTATTTTCAAAACTCTCAATATTCTTAATGGCCACTTGAGTTTTTATAATTTGGGCCTGCGGTTTTTGACTAAGAATTTTTTGAGTTATCGACGAGTAATCCTCGCCAATTAGAACAAACAAATCGACATCTTTGATAATAGAGCTAAGGCTTTGTCTTAGGGGGCCACTGGGTAATAATAAATTATTTCCAAAGCCGATTTTGCCATCAATAACCAATATTTTTATGTCATGTTTGAGTTGAAAATTTTGCAAACCATCATCCATGATAATAGCCTTAAATTGTGGATTTTTTTCAATTTCTTGATATCCAAGCCAACGATTTTTAGCGACAAAAACTGGCGCAACTTCACGCAATAAAAGCGGTTCATCGCCCACTTCATGCGCCGAATAATTCTGCGAATTATCAAGATAAACAACTTTGGAATTTTGGGCATTATTTTGAGCTTTATAACCTCGCGTCAAATAGCAAAAATTAATATTTTTTTCATGAAAATATTGACCCAAAGCTATGGCAAAAGGCGTTTTACCCGATCCACCAGCAATAATATTTCCCACGCAAATTACTGGAATTTTAGCGAGATGAGTTTTGGTAATTTTTTTCTTGAAAAAAAAGCCAAATTTGTAGAGCAAAGTCAATGGCAGAAGAACCAAAGAAATCCAATTTAATTTAAGCCAAAATTGCGGGGTTTTAAACATATTATTTGTCGATTAAATCAAAAATACTCGATTGAAGATGCTCGTTTTTGGATTGATTTTGTTTGTTTTGATTTTTGCTAATTAATTTTTTTTGAACATCAAAACTTTTTGTTTCAATCAAATTTAAATTGGCTCCCTTTAGAGCGCCATCGTGCATTTCAATGATAAAATTGGCATGTTTTTTTAAATCAATGCAATTGGCAATTGGTTGATTATTAACATCTTTAACAACGGCAAATCCGCGCGCCAAAATTTGATGATAATTACTTGATTTTATGGATTTAGCCAGACCTTCAATCACAATAAATTTTTTAGCAAAATCATTTTCAATAAACTTAAAAATTCGTTCAAAATTAAAATTTAATTTTTGTTTATAATTTTCAATTTTTTCAAAAACTTGATGAGCTTCGATTTTGATTCTAGAGGTTCTCTGGGTCTGATTTTCGAGAATATTGAATGTTAGAATATGAATTTTTTCAAATAAGCTAATATATTTATTCTCGATATTTTCTAAGTATTTTTGAGGACTTATAATGTTTTTACTTAGGTTAAATATTTCTTGTAGTTTATTTTTAAAATAATTTTCTTTTGAATTATCAATATTTCTTATGATATTATTTAAATTTTGTTTTAATTCCGCCAAAACTGGGGTTACAAATTCAGCTGAAGCTGTTGGCGTTGGAGCTCGTAAATCCGCCACAAAATCTATCAAAGTAAAATCGGTTTCATGACCAACCGCCGAAATTATTGGAATCTCAGATTTAAATACTTCGCGTACTAAATTTTCGTCATTAAATGCTAATAAATCTTCGAACGAACCACCTCCCCTAGCTATAATTATGACTTCAGGTCGATTATGCTTTAGGGCATTAAAATAGCGAATCCCAGAGATTATTTCGACAGGGGCTTTATCGCCCTGAACCGCGCTTGGATATAACAACAAATTTAAGGGACAACGATCTTGAATTCGATGCTTAATATCTTCAATTACTGCGCCGGTTTCCGAAGTTATAACTCCAACAATTCGCGGAAAAAACGGAATTGGTTTTTTGTAAACTTCATCAAATAAACCTTCGCTGGCAAGTTTTTGTCGACGCTTCTCAATCATTTCTAAAATAGCGCCGATTCCGGCTATTTCGATTTTATCGACAATAATTTGATAGTTTGAACGACCTTCGTAGACTGTAATTTGACCGTAAGCACAAATTTGCAAACCGTCACCAATTTCAAAATCTATGTTTTTAGCTTGATTACGAAAACACACCGCTGTTAACAAAGAATTTTCTTCTTTTAGGTTAAAATATAAATGTCCACTTGAAGCTTTTTTTAAACCCGTAATTTCGCCACTAATTTTGACGTATCCAAAAGCATTTTCGACCGTGAGCTTTATGGCTTTAGAAAACTCTGCAACCGTAAATTGCGGAATATTTTGTGACATTAAATATTGGGGTAAAATTTATTATAAATTTGAGGATTAAAATTTAGTTTATTTATTTTAATTTCCTATTTTAAAATATAATTTGCTTGTTTAATATCGCCAAGTTTTAAATTCTCATCTCACTTACAAATTAATTTTATTTTTACCTTACCTCAAAATTCTAGGAGCATATTTTGTTGAAAAAAATTAAGTCGCTAAACATATCAAACCAAGAAGTTTTGCCAATTATCGAGGGTGGAAAAGGCGTTGGTATTACTAATGGCATTACCGCTGGACATTTTGCTAAAGCTGGAGCAGTTGGCACTTTTTCTGGTGTAAATGCTGATTATATTGACGAAAATCAAAAATTCGTCCCACTGATTTATAAAACCCATACTCGCCGTGAAAGACATGAAGAGCTCGTCGAATATTCTATTAAGGGCGGAATTTCTCAGGCCCGAATTGCTCACGACATCTCCGGTGGGAATGGTCGCATTCACATGAATATTCTATGGGAAATGGGTGGCGCTGAAAGAGTATTGCACGGAATTTTAGATGGCGCAAAAGACATGATACACGGAATTACTTGTGGCGCTGGGATGCCTTATCGCCTTTCCGAAATCGCCGAAAAATACAAAGTATATTATTACCCGATTGTGTCTTCAATGCGAGCTTTTCGTGCCTTATGGAAACGAAGCTATCACAAAGCCAAAGATTTACTTGGTGGAGTGGTTTATGAATGCCCTTGGCGTGCTGGTGGCCACAATGGACTATCAAATGCTGAGAGCCCCGAAGCCTACGAAGACCCATATCCACGCGTTGCCGAAATTAGAAGTTTTATGAACTCAGTTGGTTTAAATGATGTTCCAATTATTATGGCGGGTGGGGTTTGGCACCTTGATGATTTTGAACACTGGCTTGATAACCCCGAAATTGGACCAATCGTTTTTCAGTTTGGCACTCGCCCAATTCTCACCAAAGAATATCCGGTTTCAGAATCGTGGAAACAAAAACTTTTATCTCTTAAAAAAGGTGAGGTATATCTCAATCGCTTCAGTCCTACAGGCTTTTATTCTTCGGCAATTGAGAACGAATTTATTCGCGAACTTAAAGCGCGCGAAATTCGCCAAATTGAATATCGCACCACATCAGATGATATTTTTAACTGCTCAATTCCCTTCGGACAAAGGGGTCGAGTAGTTTTTATTAAATCCATCGACAAAATCAAAGTCGAAGAATGGACTAAAAACGGCTTTACAGAAGGCATGAAAACTCCCGATGAAACCTTAATGTTTGTCGATAAATCAAAAGCCCAACAAATCTTAACCGATCAAATTAATTGCATGGGTTGTCTTAGTCACTGTAGATTTAGCAACTGGACTGACAAAGAAGAAATGAATTTTACCAATGGCAAAAAAGCCGATCCAAGAAGTTTTTGCATTCAAAAAACTTTGCAGGATGTGCGTCACGGAATCGACATTGAAAATCAATTAATGTTTGCCGGACACAGCGCATACCGCTTTGCGACTGATCCGTTTTATGCAAATGGCTTTATTCCTTCGATTCAGCAACTTGTCGACAGAATCATGACGGGCAAATAAATTAAATTATGACCAAATTTATTTTTATCACAGGTGGCGTTGTTTCTTCTCTTGGCAAGGGTTTGGCGTCGGCTTCATTAGCAAGCCTTCTTCAAGCTCGAGGCTACAAAGTAAAATTACGCAAACTCGATCCCTACCTCAATATCGATCCAGGCACAATGAGTCCAACTCAACATGGCGAAGTTTTTGTTACCGAAGATGGCGCCGAAACCGATTTAGATCTTGGTCATTACGAAAGATTCACCGGAGTTGATACTAAAAAATGCGATAACATTACCGCTGGACAAATTTATCTTGAACTCTTGTCCAAAGAACGCAAAGGCGATTATCTCGGTGGAACCGTTCAGGTAATTCCTCATGTCACTGATTTAATTAAAAAATTTATTCTAAATGATTTAAGTGGTGTTGATTTTGCTTTATGTGAAATCGGCGGAACAGTTGGCGATATTGAAGCTTTACCTTTTTTTGAAGCCATTCGCCAATTAGGCTACGAAATGCCAAATCAATGCGCTTTCTTACACCTAACCCTTCTTCCTTATATCGAAAGCGCCGATGAATTAAAAACCAAACCAACTCAACATTCGGTTAAAGAATTGCGCTCAATCGGAATCCAGCCGAGCGTAATTTTATGCAGAGTTGAAAGACCTCTCGAATCAATCAACAAATCTCTTCTCGAAAAAATTGCCCAAATGTGTTCGGTGCCAAAATCTTCGGTTATTCCAGCCCCAAATTCATCATCAATTTATGAAGTGCCTATTACTTATCACAAACTTGGATTGGACACCGAAATTTTAAAATTTTTTAAACTCGATTATCGTAAAAAACCCAATCTCACAAAATGGCTCAATATAAAAGATGCCATTGAGCACCCAATTCACGAAATCAATATTGCCATTGTTGGCAAATATAATGACTATAAAGACTCTTATAAATCACTTCTTGAGGCCATAAATCACGGCGCATTTTCTCTAAAAACTAAAGTTAACATAGTTTGGATAAATGCTCGCAACAATTTATCGAAACTCCCCAAAAATATTCACGCCATATTGGTTCCGGGTGGCTTTGGCGAAGATGGCACCGAAGGTAAGATTGCTACCATAAAATATGCTCGCGAAAACAAAATTCCATATCTTGGTATATGTTTTGGCATGCAAATGGCGGTAATCGAATATGCTCGAAATGTTCTCAAAATTGCCGATGCCACCTCGAGTGAAATTTCAAAAAAAGGTTCTTTTGTGGTTGGCATGATGCATGAATGGCAACATCACCAAACCACCAAAAAAGCTCAAAAAAACCTTGGTGGTACTATGCGCTTGGGGGCTTACCCGTGCGATTTGAAAAAAAATTCTTTGGCACAAAAAATTTACGCTCAAAATCAAATTTCCGAGCGTCATCGTCATCGTTACGAAGTTAACATTGCTTTTAAAAAACAACTCGAAAAAAAAGGTTTAATTTTCTCTGGAATGTCGCCAGACGGCAAATTACCCGAAATTATTGAGTTAGAAAATCATCCATTTTTTGTCGGGGTTCAATTTCATCCCGAGTTAAAATCAAAGCCTTTTTTGGCTCATCCGCTATTTGTTCATTTTATTCAGAGCGCAATAAATTTTAAAAATGAATAAAACTTCAAAATTTTTTTTTAAAAATAGTTTTTGTTTTATCATTTCTATTTTGATGGTTTTCTTAAGTTCATCATGCGGTTTCCAAGTAATCTATAAAGATCAATATATTGAAAACTCAATTGCCAATCAACTAGCTTCAATTGTCATTAAGAAAGAGCGAAATCAACTACATCAAGCTCTAAAAAACAATCTTTATGATGTTTTAAATCCAGATTCTATTAAGGCCAATAGCAAATATTTTTTAGAGATGCATTTAACTCAATCGATTGGCCCAACTCTTACTAACTTTTCGGGTGGCTCGGGTCGAAACAAAGTGATTATTAAAGTAAATTACATACTAAAAAACATTGCTACCGCGCAAATAATATCAAAAGGTGATACTGAAGTTTTTGATAGTTACGATCTTACATCAAACCGCTATGCAACTTATACAGCCGAAGAATTTGTGAAAGAAAATCTTACTAAAATTATTGCTCAAAATATTCGTAATTCGATTGTTAATGATATCTCAGAAGAAAAAAGAGGATGCGAAGAAAATAAAAATAATAAAAATTACAAATGCTTGATTGAGTAAAATTTATTTTGTTTTTTA
Source organism: Pseudomonadota bacterium (assembly GCA_009925685.1). GTDB lineage: Bacteria > Pseudomonadota > Alphaproteobacteria > Rickettsiales > UBA1997 > CAILUF01. The sequence continues at coordinate 2,731 of RFYG01000036.1, read as the reverse complement.
AAATAAATTTTAGGTAATTTTTAATTGAAGACAGTTTGTTTGAAATGATAAATTTACAATTTTTAAAAAAATATTTTAAAAAACTATTAATTAAAACTAGGTAATTTTATGACAACATATCATAATTTAGGGGGTGGTTACAAAGTTAGTGATGAATATATAAATCAGGGTTTGAATGTAGGTTTTACAAAAGAAGCACAAAAGGAATTTTTTAAAGCTATAGAAGAATGTAATGATGAAAAAATAAAAGAATATTTACTTAATGTCATTGATTTAAAACCTATTGTCGATATAAATGGAAGGCATAATGGAAAAACCCCTATCATAATACTGGCTCAAAAATATAAAAATCTTATTTATCCTAATAAAAAAAAAGCTATAACCATATTAGAAAATTTAGTGTTAGCGCATACATATAAAAACTCGCCTCATGAAGAACTTATCTATGCTGACATGTATAAAGCTTTTAAAATTACAAATAATGATAAAGGCCATAATTTTTCCAAAAAATTACTTGAATTATACAAAACTTATTATCTTGGTGATTATAAGACTCCTGATGATTCTGGTAATATTTTTTCTAGTGATGGTTGGGAAACTGCTTCTGAGGGTGAATTAGCAAAATTAGAAAAACATCGCCAACCTCCAACTAAACTTGGTTTAAAAATAAAAAAAAATGGGGGAAGTAAATTTGTACCCTTAAATGAGAAAAAAGAAACAACTAAAGAAACTATTCTAGATACATCTCCTCCTTTGGATGTTACACCTCAACCATCTCCAGCCGAAACTTCTGCTAGTCCAGCAGCTGGAGGCTCCAGAGCACCGCAACATTGAATTTAATTTGGAGAAGTCTTTTATCTAAATCAATTTAAAATAATTGAAAGTGCTCCTTTTTTTGGAAAGTTTGCTGTTTAAAATATTTTTAGGTTAATCTTTTAATTTGAATTTTCCTTAGAGCATTTCGCCGATTTTTTTACCTTTCAAAAGTTCGCGTGCTTTTTTATATTTTTCATCGTGCCAAAAAATTAAACAGCCGTTGCAACCCTTGCCACAACAGCCTTCTTGACCAATTCGTGGAGTTCTTGGAGAGATTTGTAAATCACCAATTTCACAAGCTTGAAAATATTTTTGACGCTTATTTTGATATTTAGTTTCGTTAACATTTCCCGCTTCTAATTGATGAGAAAGTTCGCGCGATTCAACTTTTAATTTCTCAGATTCAATATTATTTTTTTCTTTACGCACCAAAGAAAATTCGGGTAAAAGTTTTTTGATTTGGTCTTTATCGAATAAATGAAAATCGCTGGATGGAATTAGAATCTGAGGCTTTTGCCCGGCATGAAGTTTATCAGTAATTTTACCATCTTTGGCGTGACGAAATTCATAAATTCTTAATAAAATCGGCTCTCTTTGGTGAGGCGATAAAAATTCTAAAACATCGCCGGCATCGAGGCGATTCTTGCCTTCGAAAATCATATTATCGTTAGAATCCCAGCCGACAACGCGTCCGGCATATTCATAAAAACTAGTCGAACCCGTGCTTTCATAATCATGAGCCAAATTGGTCAAGCGACCTTCGTGAAAGGCCAGCGTGTAGCCACGATTGGCAACCGAATTGATTTCGTCCATATAATCATCGGCGCACCAATTTTGTGGATCTTTGACATAATCATCAATTGCGGCGCGATAAACGCGGGCAACCGATCCGGCATAAAATTCAGTTTTATTTCTTCCTTCAACTTTGAATGAATCGAGCCCAATTTTGATATATTCATCGAGCTTTGGCAATAAACACAAATCTTTAGAATTTAAAATATAAGAGCCGTGAACATCTTCTTCGAAAGGCATCAAAGCCCCAGGGCGAATTTCTTCCTCCAAGAAAAAATCGAAAAGTTCTTTGTTGTTTTCGTTAATTTCGATTTCATGTTCGGTGTTGTCTTTGAGTTTGATTTTAAGCTTATAACCCCAACGGCATGAATGAGCGCACGAGCCTTGATTGGCTCCGCGTTCCGCCATAAAATTTGAAAGCAAACAACGACCCGAATAAGTCATGCACATCGAACCATGAATGAAGGTTTCGAGTTTGATATCGGGGCATTTTAGACGAATTTCGGCGAGTTCTTCGAAGCTAACTTCGCGCGCCATCACCACCAATTTTGCTCCTTGGTTTTTCCAAAAATCGACGGTGAGCCACGAACAAACATTGGCTTGGGTTGAAATATGAATTTCGAGTTCGGGAGCATGAGAGCGCACGAATTGGAAGACTCCCGGATCGGAAATAATTAAGCCGTCGGGCTTAACCAATTTTACGGTTTCAATAAATTGCGGAAGTTTTTCAATGTCTTTATTGTGCGAAAATAAATTCAAAGTGAGATAAACTTTTTTGCCAAAAGAATGGGCATATTCAATGCCTTCAACAACATCTTCCAAGGTGAAAGAAGATTTAACCCGAAGCGACATGTCGGGCGTGCCCAGATAAACCGCATCCGCACCGTAAAGAATGGCGGTTTTTAAGCGGTCAAGAGTGCCGGCGGGCAACAAAAGTTCAGGCTTTTTTAAATTATTTTCAGTCATTATTTTAAATTATTTTTTGGCAGGAAAAATATTTGAAGGAAATTTTATTTTTAGAAATTGTTAATTGTTAACTTGAAAAAAATAATAAATTTAAAGTCTTATTTATATTTTTTAAGTCAAAAAACTTTAATTGTTTTTTGATAATTTAATTTAATTG
>RFYG01000035.1 GCA_009925685.1 Pseudomonadota bacterium | reverse complement strand
TATTATCTAGATTATTTTTTAGTAATTAATAAATACTTTGATTTATTATTTTATTAATTTATTGATAAACCCTAAAAACTTCTTCGCTTAGCGTTAATACTTAAATTTACAAAAATCAAATTTTATGAAAATAAATCAATACCTTATCTTATCTTTTATTCTTGCGAGCCTTATTTTGCCCAATATTTCTTTGGCAAAAGATTTGTCTGAAACGAAAAATATCGATAAACTTCAAAATTCCAATTCTAACAAATCTAGTGATAAAAAATTTTCGCTAGGCATTTTTGGTTCTTATCAAAAATCAGAATTTTCTTTTGATACTCCCGCTGCCCATTCAATCTTGAAGTGGCGCGAGATGCGTGGATATTCGATCGGAACTGAATTAAAATATAAAACTTTTTCGGATCAAAACGACAATTTGATCAAGGGTAATGATATATTTTTTAGCTACGAATATTCAAATTTAAAAGGCGAAGGAACTGACGATGATATTTCGAATTATGATAAAGATTATGGTTTTTCATATTACTCAATTCAAAAAGCTAAAGGATATGGTCATGATTTTCGTCTTGGCACCAGTTTTGATTTTGAGAAATTTAGCAATATTACTCCTTCTTTAAGGATTGGCGGATTTAACAAAATGATAAAATTCGACATGAATGATGGAGTTGGTGCTGGTTTTTCGATTAATAGTCCTTCATCTGCATCTCTATATTATGATAAAATTTCTGGTCTTGGTCAAAGGACTCGATCACAATTTTCTGGGCTATTTATTGGCGGTAAATTAAGTCACAAAAATGGTGATAGCGAAAATGCTTTAATTTTCGATTTTTATCCAGCCGTAAAATATTTTGGCAAACAATTTTGGCCTCAAAGAGAGCCAGAATCTCAAAATTGGGAACTTGAAGGTGCTAAACCGGGTTATGGCTTTAAGGTTGCTTTGGAGCATTATTTCAAAGTTAATAATCAAACTCTAAAATTATTTTCTTCTTTTGAATCTATTAAAATAAATGAACTCATCGAATCGGCATATTACTACACAATTAATGGTGGAGACGCAAATTCCACTGTAAAAGGCAATGCCAAATACAATTCGTTTAACATGGGATTAGGCTTCTATTTTTAGGATTTTCAAACCTAATTTGAATCTAGATTTTTTTTCTTAGAATTTCGTTGACGAGTTTTGGATTAGCTTGTCCATTGCTTGCTTTCATGATTTGTCCAACAAAAAATCCTAACAATTTTTGATCACCAGCTTTTAGTTTTTCAAAATTTTCTTGATTGTTTTTGATAACTTCATCGATGATTTTTTCGAGGGCCCCAGAATCAGAAACTTGCTTTAAACCCTTATCTTCAACGATTTTTTGAGCATTTTCGCCAGTTTCAATCATGATATCCAAAACATCTTTAGCGATTTTGCCAGAAATTTCACCGCTTACAATTAAGTCGAGCAAGCCACACAAATTTGATGCCGAAACTTTTAAATCCTCAAATTTAATAGATAATTTATTCATGCGACCAAAAAGCTCAACTGTAAGCCAAGTTGTTGATAATTTAGCTTCGTGTTTGGTAATTAATTGCTCAAAATAATTGGCGATTTGTTCGTCGGCGGTCAAAACTCCCGCATCATATTCAGAAATTTTTAATTCGCGGATGTAGCGCTCTTTTTTGGCTTGCGGTAGTTCGGGCAAAGTTTTTTTGATATCGTCAACAAATTCTTGAGATAATACTAATCTAGGTAAATCAGGATCTGGGAAGTAGCGATAATCCATGGCATCTTCTTTGCTTCGCATGGTTCGAGTTTCGCCATTAAGTGCGTCAAATAGACGGGTTTCTTGCTCAACTGCGCCACCATTTTCGATAATATCAACTTGTCTTTTGGCTTCATATTCAATTGCTCGAGCAATGTTGCGCATGGAATTTAAGTTTTTAATTTCGCAACGCGTGCCCAATTTTGGGTCGCCGACTTTTCTAACCGACACATTGGCGTCGCATCTTAGGTTGCCTTTTTCCATATCGCCATCACAAGTTTCAAGTGAGCGCACAATCGAGCGAATGGTTTTAACATATTCTGAGGCTTCAAAGGGCGAATTCATGTCAGGCTTGGAGACAATTTCCATCAAAGCAATTCCAGAGCGGTTTAAATCAATCAAAGAAAATTGCGGATGTTGATCGTGAACAGATTTTCCAGCGTCTTGTTCGAGATGAATTCTTTCGATGCGAATGGTTTTTTTGTGACCATTTTCGAGCGTAATTTCGACTTTACCTTCGCCAACAATTGGGTCGGAGAATTGAGAGATTTGATAGCCTTGAGGTAAATCGGGGTAAAAATAATTTTTGCGATCAAAAATTGATACTAAATTGATTTTGGCGTTGATTCCGAGGCCAGTTTTTATGGCTTGCTCAACACATTTTTCGTTAATAGTTGGGAGCATTCCAGGTAAAGCGCAATCAACTAGGGAGACTTGTGAATTTGGTTCAGAACCGAAAGTGGTTGAACTTCGAGAAAATAATTTTGAGTTTGAAGCAATTTGGGCGTGGATTTCGCACCCAACGACAATTTCAAAAACATGCGTTTTGCCTTGAATAGTGTAGGTCATGAATCAATGATTAATTTATAATTTAGATAAAGCTGATTTTAAGTGGTGTAAATTTTTTGAATTTTATTGGTTTATTCGCAATAATCAAAGTCAATATTTAAAAATTTCCCCCGACATTATTACTAAAATAATCAAAAAATAAAATTTTGAAAAACCAAAATTCTGGGTTTATTAGAGATTAGTTTTTGATTATTGATTTATTTTTTGGCATGTATTTCAAAACTAACATTTACAAGCTCTGCGACACCATTAGCTTTGTTAATATTTTTATCACCAATATTAAAATCAGTTCTTTTGATCGATAAAGTTCCAAGCGCGTGGGCGTAGGTTTGGTTAATAGCTTTCAGATTAAAAATTATTTCGATTGGAATATTTTTACCTTTTAGTTGCAAACTACCTTTGGTGGAAAAGTTATTTTTTCCTGGCAAAGCCACGAATTTTTCTGATTTAAAAATCGCTTTGGGATAGCTATCGGTGGCAAGCCAAGCCGAGTTTTTCAAGGTTTCGATTGCTTCGACAAAGCCTAAATCAATTGAGGTGGTATCAACTTCGATTTCAACCGATGACTTATCAAGTTTGTTGGGATCGAAAATGATATTACCTTTGAATTTTTTAAAACTTCCTGAGACCAATGAACCATTTTGGTAGGTGGAAAAGTCAATTTTGCTTTTGTCGCTAATGATTTGCCAAGGAGCTATTGAATCTTGAGATTTTCCTTGATATTCGCCTTCATATGTTGCTTCACACTCGATTTCAATTTTTACTTCATCAGAAATTCCGGGAATGCCATATTTTATGTTATATAAAGATCTTTTGAGTGTGCCAGAAATCGTCATGCCGATGGTTTTCTTTTGGGTAATTGGGTTTTTACCGATCTTGTTAATCTTAACATCGAGAGTAATTGGTTGCGCAATTTCTTTGATAGTTAAGGTGCCATTTACTTTAGCAAAGCCTGAACCAGATGGTCTAACGCTTGTGCTTTTAAAAACTGCAATTGGAAATTTTTCGCAATCAAGAAAATCACTGCTTTTGAGATGAGTATCAAATTTATCAAAGCCGGTTTTGATTGAATTAGTTCGAATTATAACTTCAACAGTACTATTTTGCGCATTGCGTTCATCGATAATAATTTTGCCATCTATATCGGTGAATTTGCCACTCGGTGCAGAAAAACCAAAATGGCTTGCTGACCATACCAGATTGGTGTGCAACGGGTCGAGTTTATATAAATCGGCGCCAAAAGAATCGCCAACTTTTAAAATAAAAAGTGCTAAAAAGGCAAGTAATTTTTTCATGATAATTTAGATTTTTTTATATCCGCAGATTTTGATTCCAAAGGCGTCGAGACCTATAACCGATTTTTTTGAGTTAGATAATAAGGTCAAATTTTTAATACCCAAATCGGCTAGAATTTGGGCGCCCGTGCCATAATTACGCAAAGTTTTTTCAGAGTTGTTACGAATATTTTGTTGATGATTTTGATTGCTACAAAACAAATCTTCGATTTTTTCGTGGGGCTGGCGAATGATTACGATAACGCCATTTTGAGCCTTATTAATTTTTTTTAGCGACTTATTTAAGAGGCCACTGCGGGGGTTTTGGTCTTCTTCAAGGCAATCGGCAATTATATTTAAATGGTGCATGCGAACCAAAGTTGTTTGTGAAGAATCGATTTCGCCTTTGATAAGCGCTAAATGCTCAATTCCGTCAATTTTGCTACGATATATTTTTAACTCCACCAAGCCTGCTATTCGGCTTAAAAATTTTTGTGATTTTACGATTTCAATGAGCTTTTCTTTTTTGCGTCGATATTCAATTAAATCGGCAATTGTCGCAATTTTAAGATTATGTTTTTTGGCGAATTTAATGAGATCGGGAAGTCGAGCCATTGTGCCATCGTCATTCATGATTTCACAAATCACGCCCGATGGGTTAAGGCCGGCCAATTTGGCAATATCGACTGAAGCTTCGGTATGGCCAGCGCGAACTAAAACCCCGCCATTTTGAGCCTTAAGTGGAAAAATATGTCCCGGACTTACAATTGATTCTTTGCCGTTGTTGGCGTTGATTGCTACTTCAATGGTTTTGGCGCGATCTTGGGCCGAAATTCCGGTTGCGATGCCCTCCTTGGCTTCGATTGAAACTGTAAAAGCGGTGCGATGGCGCGACTCGTTATTTAGTGCCATTAGTGGCAATTCAAGTTGATTGACTCTCGATTCTTCGAGTGCAAGACAAATAAGTCCTCGACCAAATTTTGCCATAAAATTAATTTTTTGATCATCGCACATTTGGGCGGGGATAACGAGATCGCCTTCATTTTCACGATTTTCATCATCGACTAAAATGAACATTTTGCCATTTTTGGCGTCGTGAATAATTTCTTCAATGGAAGCGAGATGGCTATTTTTGGTCATTTTTTAAGCATTTGAAATAAGTAGCGAGCGATTAAATCGATTTCGAGATTAACTAAATCTTCTATTTTTGCGAATTGAAAAGTGGTGTTTTTGATGGTGTGTTCAATGATGTTAATGGAGAAAAATTTATCGTTAACTTGATTGAGGGTTAAGGAAGTTCCGTTAATTGCAATCGAGCCTTTGGGACTTAAAAATTTTTTAAAATCTTTTGGTGTTGCAAAATCAAATTGCCAAGAATCTTTGATTTTTTTGATTCCAATAATTTTTGTGGTGCAATCGATATGGCCCGAAACTAGATGTCCACCAAATTCATCATTAAGTCGCATTGATAATTCGATATTAATTTTTTCTTTAGATCGCCAATTTTTAAGAGTAGTTTTTTGCAAGGTTTCTTGTGATGCCTGAAAAGATAATTGGAGATTTTCGCTCAAGATTTTTTGAGAAATGAGAGTTAAACAAATGCCATTACATGCAATAGAACAGCCAATTTTGAGCTTTCTTTTAATTTGTTTTTTAGGAATTTCGATGGTTAGTAAGGTATCTTTATTGGCGATAAAATTAATTTTTTTAATTGTAGCCTGATGCGTTATGATGCCTGTGAACATTCTAATGGATTGATTCGGTGATAAATTTTTTAAGTTTTTTGATGGCGTTTTCTTCGATTTGGCGAATTCGCTCGCGTGAAACTTTAAAATGCTGACTTAACTCTTCAAGTGTTTGTGAGTCTTGCGCAAGTTGTCTTTTAAAAATAATTTCTTGCTCGCGGAGATTTAGTTTATCAAAAGCTTTTTTAAATAATTCGCGTTGACGAGATTTTTCTTGATTATCGATGGCGATTTCTTCTTGACTTGGAGCTTCATCGCTCATCAGATCAGCCATTTCGACACTATCTTCATCATTTCCAATTTTTTTGTTAAGCGAGCTATCGCCTTGAGTCATTCGGGTATTCATATCAATAACTTCTTGCGAAGAAACGCTAAGGGTTTCGGCAATATTTTCGACTTTTTCGTGGGGTATGGCAACATCATTATTGTATATGCCAAGTCGTTTTTTAATTTTATTCAGGTTGAAAAATAATTTTTTTTGCGCGCTCGTTGTGCCGATTTTAACAAGTGACCAAGAGCGTAAAACATAATCTTGAATAAAAGCCCTAATCCACCACATTGAATAAGTTGAAAAGCGAAAACCTTTATGCGGTTCAAATTTTTTGAGTGCATGAATTAGTCCCATATTACCTTCGGCGACTAGATCGGCTTGCGGTAAGCCATAATTACGATATTTTTTAGCAATTTTAACTACCAATCTTAAGTGGCTTTGAATAAGGATTTTGCCAGCTTCTTTATCGTTTTGTTCAGCAAAACGAATAGCATAATCATATTCTTGTTCGGGGCTTAAAATTGGAAATTTTTGAATTTCGCGCAAATAATTAACAAAACTATCATCGCTTTTGATATTCTTATTTTGGGTTAATAATGATTGATTTTCTTGAGTCATGGTTTTGGGATTTCTTCAAAAATTATGGTTTTAATGTAAAAAAATCAAGTTTGAAAATAGTTTGGAAGTCTTTTGTTTCTAGCTTAGATGCCGTTTACCGTAATTTTATATTTTTTGCTTAAATAGTAAAAAATTTCTTTGCGCTCGGCCTCTTTTAAAACTCTATTAAAAATTATAACTTCCGAAATAAAGCCCGTGAAGCCAGCAGTCCCAGCGAAATTATTGCCTATTGTTAAGCCGTTAAGTTGATTACTGCCGTTAACGCTAAGTGCCGATGAACCAAACATAGTTAAAGCATCATTCAAGTATATTTGCGAATTCGTGCCATTAAAATAAGTTGCCAAAATGTATGATTTATTTAACTCAAAAGCGTTTGATACTGTTGCTGAGCCAGATGCCCCGTTATTGAGAGCAACCGCGTCTGACTTAATAGAAATTGAGTAAGTCGAGTTAGTGCCGTTATCTAGGATTGTTCGATAATTTGTGGTATCGGGTGCATAGTTGGGTTTAAAAACCATAAAAATAGTCGAAGCCGAAGTTGATCCTTGATTGAAATTTGCAAGATTTAATTTTGGTGAAGTGCCAATAAATTTTATCCCCGGAATTTTGTTAATGGCCGATTGAGCAAAAGTAAGGTTTGCGGTGAATGTGGTAGTTAGTTTGTTAAAACCGCTCAAGTATGAATATGACGAAATATCCTTCCATTCATTGATTTGCGCGCCATCATAAATTTGAGTTTTTGTAAATGAATCAAGAAGCGATGATTCGTACCATGCTATCAAACCCTCAGTTTGACCAACTGGCGATTTGGAGGTAATGCCCCGAGCGTTTGATATTTGGGCGCTTCGCACCAAATTATATCCCTGACTTACGCCAACAATTAAAACGCCAATTACAACTAAAACGATTGAGAGTTCTACCAAGGAAAATCCAGTTTTTAAGGATTTATGAAAGGTGTTTTTGTTAATTTGGGGGCAAGACATTTTTATAAAATTTTTTTAACAAAAAGCTAAACAGGAGTTGATAAAAATAAACTTATTATTTTAGTTCATTCCAAGTTAATACTGGATTCTTGGCGGCTCTAACATCATCAAGTCGACGACGAGGAGTGCTTTGCGGATATTGATGAAATATATCGCCACGACCTTCCTCAACCTCTTTTGCGATGAACAACATTGTGGCGATAAATTGATCAATGGTTTCGCGAGTTTCGGTTTCGGTTGGTTCAATCAACATCGCGCCTTGAACCACTAAAGGAAAAAACACGGTCATTGGATGAATGCCAAATTCAACTAGGGCTTTAGCGATGTCAAGAGTCGAGATCCCTTGTGATTTTTGAATTTTATCGGTAAGAAGACATTCGTGCATGCAGTTGCCAGTAAATGGCACATGGAATTTATCTTTGAGTTTTGTTAAAATATAATTCGCCGAAATAACTGCGTCCTCGGCAACTTTTTGTAACCCATCATTACCATGAGAAAGCATGTAAGTAATGGCGCGAACGTGCATGCCAAACTGCCCATTAAAACCTTTTACTTTACCACAAGAATTTTTTGGGGTGTGAAATTTATATTTATCGCCAACTTTTTGGACATGAGGCGAGGGCAAAAACTGCGCCAATTCTTCACGAACGGCTATAGGACCAGAGCCTGGTCCTCCACCGCCATGTGGAGTGGAGAAGGTTTTGTGTAAATTGAAATGCATAACATCGACACCAATATCAGCGGGGCGAACCTTACCAACAATAGCATTGTAATTGGCTCCATCGCAATAAAAATATCCCCCAGCATCATGGATTAATTTGGCGATTTCGAGGATGTTTTTTTCAAATTTACCACAAGTATTTGGGTTAGTTATCATTGTGCCAGCAATGTTTTTGCCATGCTCGGCAACTAATTTTTTAAATACCTCAAGATCAACCAAACCTTCGGAATCAGAAGGGATAACCTTAATTTCAAAACCGCACATCGCGGCTGTTGCTGGGTTGGTGCCGTGAGCTGAATCGGGAATTAAGACGATTTTGCGGTTGAATTCACCCTTAACTTCGTGGGCTTTTTTGATGACCAACATGCCTGCAAGTTCACCTTGCGCTCCGGCCGCCGGGGCGAGTGAAACGCCTTTCAAGCCCGTTAAAGTCCCAAGCCAATTTTGTAAATTATACATCAATTCTAAAGCGCCTTGGATTGTTGACTCATCTTGAGCGGGGTGAATATCGGCAAAGCCGGCGAGGCGAGCCATTTTTTCGTTAAGACGCGGATTGTGTTTCATGGTGCATGAGCCGAGAGGGTAAAATCCGGCATCAATTGAATAATTTTGATTAGAAAGACGCACAAAATGACGAATGACTTGTGGTTCATTAACTTGTGGTAAACCAATTTTTTCACGCGATTTTTGCCCAGTTTTAGATTTAAAATTTTTAATTTCTGGCAAGTCAACACCGCATGCTCCTTCGCGGGATTGTTTGATTAAGAGTTCGGTTTCGTGATTTAAGCCGATTTGAGCGGGAACAAAGTTTGTCATAATTATTGGTAAAATTGATGATTATTTTTTTAAAATTCCAAATTAATTTTATTTTTTACAAAAAGATTTTTACGTTTTTAATGTAAAATCTCACCCAAATTTTTTGCTAAATTTTTGATTTCTGCTTCGCTTGTAAGCTCAGTGAAGGCAAGGATCATTTTGTTATCAACGCAGTACCCGCCAATGATATTTTTCGTCAAAAGTTTTTGATTAATTTCGTGAGCATTTTTAGAAAATTCTACGGTAAACTCGTTGAAGAAATTTTCGTTTAAAACTTTTAAACCCTTGACCTTGCTGAGTTCGTCGTAAGCAAAAATTGCGCGATGATGATTAATTTGCGCGAGTTTTTTATAACCAATTTCACCTAAAAGTGAAGTGTGAATGGTGAAAGCGGTGGCGCATAAACCTTGGTTGGAACAGATGTTTGAAGTGGCTTTGTCTCGGCGAATATGCTGTTCGCGGGCATTTAAGGTTAAAACATAGCCATGCTTGCCGTCGGCGTCAATTGTCGCTCCGCAGATTCTTCCGGGCATTTGGCGCACAAATTCTTTTTTGCAAGGCTTCAAGCAAGCCCAAAGCTAAAATTTCGTTGACAACTACAATCATTAATGCGCCAACTTCATCGCATTTTTTTCTGACCTCGTTGAGATCAATAATATTGCCATAAAAATCCGGATATTGCACCACAACCGAAGCGCATGACTCGTCAATTTTATCAACTAATTTGGCTTGGTTTAAATCTAAAAATGTTTTGCAGACATCGAGATAGTCGGGGTGAATATTGCCGTGAATGGCAATATTTTTGCGAGCATTTTTTATGCGCAAACCCATCAAACAAGCTTCAGCTAGTGAAGTTGCGCCGTCATACATTGAAGCATTGGCAACTTGCATGCCAGTTAGTAGCGAAATGATTGATTGAAATTGAAAAATAACTGCCAAAGTGCCTTGCGAAATTTCGGGCTGGTAAGGAGTGTATGAAGTTAAAAATTCTGATCTTTGGATCAAGTGGTCAACCGCAGAAGGAATGTGATGTTTGTAGCAACCGGCCCCTAAGAAAAAAGAGCCTTGCGAGGCGGGACGATTTTTTTTGGCAAACTCGCTGAGGATTTTTTCGACTTCAATTTCACCTTTATGAGAGGGGAGTTCTTCGATTGGTTTTTTGAGTAAAAATTGGTTTGGAACAGCGTCATATAATTCGTTTATACTTGAAACGCCAATTTCGGCAAGCATTTGTCTGCGGTCATTTTCGGTAAGAGCAAGATAGCGCATTGTTTTAGAATTAAATTGAGAATTAGTTTGATTGTAAATGTGAAATAAATTGCGAACAAGTATCGAAAAATTCAAGTAATTTTCAAGAGCTTATTTTGTATAAATTAGGCTGAAAATGTTGGGCTAAAAATGGGGCGAAAAATTTGAAAAAAGTTATTTTACCTAAATTATTTCACTAAATTATTTCACTAAATTATTTCACTGGGGGCGATTTTTTTTTCGTATAAAGCTCTGCCAACGATTGCGCCAATAACACCATCTTTTTTGAGTTCGCGGATTTTTTTAATATCTTCAATCGATGCAACTCCACCCGAAGCAATTATTGGAATAAGAAGATTTTCAGCAAGTTTTTTGGTACCACTTGAGTCAAAGCCAGACATGGTTCCATCGCGTGAAATGTCGGTGTAAATAATGGCGCTTGCTCCACAATATTCTAGTCTTTTTCCGAGTTCAATTGCCGAAATTTTTGAATCTTCGACCCAGCCTTGAGTCGCGACCTTGCCATTTTTGGCATCAATTCCGATAACAATTTTGCCATGAAATTTTTTGCAAGCCTCAATTACTAATTGTGGATTTTTGAGAGCAATAGTGCCTAGAATCACACGATTTATTCCCCAAGATAAAGCTTCCTCAATATCATTAAGCGATCTAATTCCTCCACCAAGTTGAACTGGAATTTTAATTGATTTGAGAATTTCATTAATGGATTGTTTGTTGGTTATTTTGCCATTTAATGCCCCATCAAGATCAACAAGATGTATAAACTTAAACCCCAATTTTTCAAATTCTAAAGCTTGACTTGCTGGATCGTTATTGAATATAGTTGATTGGTTCATATCGCCTTTATAAAGTCGAACGCACTTACTGTCCTTAATGTCGATGGCAGGAAAAAAAATCATAAATATAAGTTATGTTAATGAAAATTTTGCTTAAAATTTGGCCAGCTTTGACGCCAATTTTTATTTATATTTGTTGGCAATTATTTTTGAAAAAATTGGTTAACAAAATTTTTAGAAGTAAAGCTGATTTAAATCAACACAATATTGGGGATGGCGAGAGGGTCATAGAAGCAGAGTTTTGTAAATCAGATCAAGATTTGAAAACCGATTCTCTTAAAAATTTAAGTAATAAAAAACAAAAAAGTGGCAAAGAACAAATTTTTTCACTCAGCAACAAAAATTTTGTGATAATCATATATATTAGCTTAATAGCCGGTGTTTTATGTATTATATCTTTCGCTCTTTAAGCTCATAAAATTTATGAATCTTGAGTCTAGCTTCTCTATGTTTTTTTTCCATTTCTCGTTGCTTATCCAATGCATTTTTCAATTCATTTAATTTATCTAAAACAATTTTATCTTGAGCATCTTGAGGATTTTGTTTTAATTCTAAATCTCCAATCTTTTTTAATAATTTTTCGTAAAGCGTTTTTTCTTGTGGTCGTAAAGTTTTAGGCTTAGAACCAGGAGTTCTAGCTTGAAATCTTGGTACTCCTCCCCCTTGGGAAGGACCTTGATTAGAGTCTGGTAATCCACCTCGGGGAGGGCGTGGTATTTGACTTGCTATTTCTTCTTCCTTTATTTCTACAAGAGTTTGATCCATTAATTCTTTGGTTTCAGGAGAATTAATGAATTGTCCAGTCAAAATTTTCTTTATATTTCCATAAAGAGTTTGGATTTTATTATCATATACACTTACACTTTCTGGTTGAAATGTTGGTGGTTGAGCAAAGCCGGCGAGCCTTTGAACTCTTCGATAAAGTTTTTGAGGGATAGTTAGGGTTTTTTTAAATTCTTTTTTCTCATCAATAATATTGTCAGCAATTTTATATAAATTTTTAAAAACATTTTTAAAATCATTTTTAAAATCATCCCCATCAGTATCTTTAGTAACTTTAGTAACTTTTGTAAATCCTAATTCAAGAGCCGAATTTTGAATTTTTTTAAGCTCAGCTGTTGTAAGTTTTTTAAATTCGGTTAAAACATCTGAATCTTTTTTTTGTGAATTTTGTCGATCAATTGAAGGTTCTCCAGCAATTCTAAACGCATATATAACGGTTTTTATTTTATCATCATTCATTTCTAAAGGATATTTCATCATATAAGATAAAAGTGTATTTAAAAATTTATCTAATTGAGACTCCTCGGTAGTATGAGAGATAGGAGAAGGAGAAGAGGAATTTTGCATATGTTTATTTTGATGAAAAAATTTGT
>RFYG01000034.1 GCA_009925685.1 Pseudomonadota bacterium | reverse complement strand
TTTAAAAAATTTTTGTTAATACCTAATTAAAACCACCAAAACTCTATAAAATAAAAATAAAATATTACTTGTAATAAAATTATTATTTATTTAAAAACCGCCAACCAATATTCACCACTAAATTCAAAACCATGGTTGCCAAAACTAAAACCTTCTCATTTAATGGCGTCGATGCCATTCCAATCGATGTTCAAGTCAAAATTTCTAGCGGTAATGCCACTTTTAATATTGTTGGTTTGCCTGACAAATCTGTTGGCGAATCCAAAGAGCGAGTGCGCGGGGCAATAACTTCAACTGGGTTATCTTGGCCTTTTGAACGCATAACTGTCAATCTTGCTCCGGCGGATTTACAAAAAGAGGGCGGGCATTTTGATTTAGCGATTGCTGTTGGCATAATGATCGAGATGGGTGTTTTGCCCCAAAGCTTTGTCGACAAATATTTTATTATGGGTGAGTTGTCGCTTGATGGCTCCGTAAATCCGGTTGGGGGCGTTATTTCGTCGGCTATAACGGCAAATGAGTTGGGATGTGGCTTGATTTGCCCGCAAGCAAATGGCAAAGAAGCTGTTTGGGCTGGTGATATTGAAGTGGTTGCCACACCGGATATTCTTAGTCTTGTAAATCATTTAAAAGGTCAACAAATTTTATCGCGCCCCGATAATTCTCGGAATTTTCAAAATCAAAAATATCCAGATTTTGCCGATGTAAAAGGTCAAGAATATGCCAAAAGAGCACTAGAGATTTCTGCTTGCGGTGGCCACAATGTTTTGATGGTTGGCTCTCCGGGTGTTGGTAAATCTATGTTGGCATCGAGGTTGCCAAGTATTTTGCCCGATCTCGAATTGCTCGAAATCCTTGAAATCAATATGATTGCCAGTTTAAGCGACAAAATTGTCGATGGCAAACTTATCACTTCGCGACCATTCCGTGAGGTTCACCATTCTTGTTCGATGTCGGCGATGGTTGGTGGCGGTGCTAAAGTTAAACCGGGGGAAGTTTCTTTTGCGCATAAGGGGGTTTTGTTTTTAGATGAGCTGGCCGAGTTTCCAAGACAAGTCCTTGACTCACTTCGTCAACCACTCGAAAGTGGACAAATCACCATTTCTCGCGCTAATTCTTGCGCTACATATCCGGCGGATTTTCAGCTTATTTGTGCCATGAACCCATGTCGTTGTGGCTTTTTGGGCGATCCACGCAAAGAATGTAAAAAAGCTCCACTTTGTGGCGAGGAATATAAAAGTAAAATTTCTGGACCATTAATTGATAGAATTGACATCGTAATTGAAGTTGCGCAAATCGATTATTTCTCTGAAATTGAAAATGCTAAATCTGAAAGTTCGCAATCAATTCGTGATCGAGTTTTAGGTGTGCGCGATATACAAAAACAAAGATTTAGCGCCTTTAGCGAATTTGATAAAACTGTTATGTTGAACTCAAAAATCGAGGGCAAATTTTTCGATATTTTTTGTGAAATTGATGATTCATCAAAAAATATTTTACAACATTTTGTTAATCGCCATAAAACCTCAATGCGTGGAATTAGTCGCATATTGAGAGTTGCTAGAACCATCGCCGATATGGATAATTCAACAAAAATTCAACAAAAACATATTATGGAAGCAATGTCTTATCGGCGAGTAATTTAATATGTTTTTTAGAGATTTATTAATTAATTATTTGCTCTCAAGAAATGTTTTGCTTCAAAAACTTTAGATTGAAATGCTGATACTCAATTTCTAGAATGCTCTTAAATCCCAATCCCTTAATCGACAATTTATCTCAAGATGATTCGTGCAAAAGATTTATCAATTTCATTTTCTGGCCGAGAAATTTTTTCTGAAGGCAATTTTATTATTAATCAGCGCGAAAAGGTTGGTTTATAGTGGAGCGGTTGAAATTCCGCGGGGCTACAAAATAGGCCATTTGGAGCAACATATTAATTTTACTCACAATAGCGTTTTAGAAGAGATTTGTTCAGTTTTGCCCGAAGATCGCGAGCATGAAAGTTGGAAAGGCGAAAATATTTTATATGGCTTGGGATTTACGGAGGCAGACTTGCAAAAGGATCCCAAAAATTTTTCGGGGGGTTATCAAGTTAAGCTTAATTTGGCTAAATTATTGTTAGTTGAACCGCAAATGTTGTTGCTCGACGAGCCCACCAATTATCTCGACATCCACTCTATCCGTTGGCTTAAGGAGTTTTTGCAAGAATGGGATGGCGAGTTGATTTTGATCACGCATGATCGCGATTTTATGGATTCGGTCATAACTCACACTCTGATTATTCATCGCAATACTTTTAAAAAAATTCCCGGAAATACCAAAGGCGTGCGCGAAAAAATTGCGCAAGAAGAAGAAATTTACGAAAAAACTCGCGTCAATGAAGAAAAACAACGCCAAAAAACTCAAGATTGGATCGACCGCTTTGGCGCCAAGGCCAGTCAGGCTAGTCGAGTGCAATCGCGGGTCAAAATGTTAGAAAAAATCGAGGTTAAAGAAAAGCTCGATGATATTCAAAATCTCGATTTCGTCTTTAATCATAAACCCTTCGCCAGCAAAGAAAATCTGATTGAGGTCGAAAATTTATCTTTCGGCTATAATCCCGAAAATCGCTTGATTAACGATTTATCTTTCAAAGTTGCTAATGGCGAAAAAATTTGTGTAATCGGTAAAAACGGCAAAGGTAAATCGACCTTGCTTAAGCTTATCACGCAAGATCTGAAGCCCTTAAATGGCGCCATCAAAATTCATAATAAAGTTGAAATCGGGTTTTTTGGGCAAATGAATATCGACCGACTCGATAAAAATTTGAGCGTTTTTGAAGAATTACAAAAAGTCGATGACCGCTTGCCCCAAAGCCGTATCCGCCAAGTTTGTAGCAACATGATGTTTTCGAGCGACCTCGCGAATAAAAAAATTGCGGTGCTGTCGGGAGGCGAAAAAAGCCGAGTGATGCTTGGTAAAATTTTGTTGAAGGGCGCCAATTTGCTCTTGCTCGACGAGCCAACCAATCACCTCGACATGGAATCTTGCGATTCGCTCAAAGAGGCCATCAAAAGCTTCGAAGGTTCGATAATTCTGGTTTCGCACGATGAGGGCATGCTCAAAGAAATCTCTAATAAATTAGTGGTTTTCGACGACAACAAAACTTTTACCTTCGAAGATTCTTACGAATTTTTCTTAAAACGCCGAGGCTGGAAAGACAGCTAAGAGTAGGGTTTGTTGGTTTTGTTTTACATTACAAACAAAATTTTAATCAAAATTTAAATTATTTATCTCGCGATTTTTGTTCTTGAAATTGACCTATTGCTTGTTTCAAGAGGGTCTGTTTATTTTCAATTGCAAGCTGAGGTTTTGTTGGCACTGAATTTGCTTTTGAAATTTGTTTATCCCGTTCATCAAAAAAATTTTTTATATGCGGTGGATAATAGCTGAATTTGGCATTTGCTATACTTACCAACAATTCTTCGGGCATTGAATCTTTTGATTGGGTAAGTGGCAAAAAAGATTTAGTGCCATTTGTTTTGCTGTATTGCGTTTTTAAGATTGAAGTGCCGTTTTTATCAACAAAAACAACCGATCCATCAAGCGGGTCAGACAAATTTTTGCTTATTGAGTTTTGGTGATGATTGAATTTGAATTCATATTTTTCTTTCATAGCCTCAAGTCCTTCAATCAATACCCCAAGCGGGCAAGTTTTGGAGATGTCTTCGCCTTCAAGAACCGCGCCACCAGCCAAAATGACGCTGGTGTTTGAATTTATTTTTCCACCGTGAGAGGTAAAATCTTTAAATACTTCAAGTAAATTTTTTATAGTTATATCGGAATTTAAGCCATTAGTTGGATAAAAGTGGGCCATAGTCACAACGTTGTCATAGGTGTCATGTTCAGGATTTTTGTTTTTTATAATTAGGCATGCGCAAGCATTTAATTGAGTTGAAAAAAGAATTGCATTGCTACAATTTTTTGAACTGAAATCCATAGTAGAAAAAGTTGACTGTTCAACGGGCGCAATTTTTCTATTTTGGTAAGTGAATAAATTTTTTAGGTGAGCATCGTTAATTTCGCCCTGAAAATCTTTAGCTTGAGGGTTTTGAGGTTGAGGATTTGGTTTGGTCATAATTTGATTATGATTTTAGAATTTTGAAATTTAGTTAAAACTAATAGTATTATTTTTTTATAATAATTAACAAACTCTATATTAGTCATTAGAATCTTTAATAAGTTTTAAGCCTATAAATTAAATATTTTTTTTGGCATCAAATTTTGTTATTGATAAGGCTCAACTTTTAGAAAATTAAATGAAAAACATTAAAAATATCGTAATTATTGGTGGCGGGCCAAGCGGTTTGATGAGTGCCGAAATTATTGCCAGCGCAGGCCATCATGTCACGATTTATGACGCTATGCCCACAGTTGGGCGCAAATTTTTGTTGGCTGGAAGAGGGGGTTTAAATCTTACTCATAGCGAAGATTTGACAAAATTTATCCCGCGTTATTTTGAGAGTTCAAATTGGCTCAAGCCTTATATTGAAGGCTTCGACCCGCAAAAATTACGAAAATGGTGCGAAGAATTAGGCGAAGAAACTTTTATCGGCACCAGTGGCAGAGTATTTCCAAAGCAGATGAAGGCCTCGCCATTGCTTCGTGCTTGGCTTAAAAGGCTGGATAATCTGGGTGTTAATTTTTGTCTTCGTCATTGTTGGCGAGGGTTTGAGGGCGACGATCTAATATTTAGCGATGCGCAAGAAAAAACAATTAAAGTCAAGGCCGACGCAACTATGCTGGCGCTTGGCGGAGCCTCTTGGCCACACCTTGGCTCAGATGGTTCTTGGGTCGATATTCTTGCAAAATATGGAGTAAAAATTGCCGAATTGCGCCCCTCAAATTGTGGTTTTGTGACTAATTGGTCGCAATATTTGATCAATAAATTTGCCGGAACTCCGTTAAAATCGATTGCACTTAGGCATCAAGATTTTTCTCAAAAAGGCGAAATAATTTTAACTAAACAAGGAATTGAGGGGGGTGCGGTTTATGCCTTATCTTCTTGCCTGCGCGAGGCAATCAAAAAAGAAGGCGTGGCGGTTTTATATTTAGATTTGCGCCCCGAAATGTCGGTTGCCAAGTTGGCGCAAAAACTGCAAATGCGTAACAAAAAATCGCTTAGCAATTATTTGCGCAAAGCGGGATTCTCTGAAGTGGCAAGCGTTTTGCTGAATGAATTAATCCCGCCAAATCAACTTGCAAATGCCGATTCTGAAATATTGGCGAATTATCTAAAAAATTTACCAATTACCCTAACTTCAACTACCGATATTGCCCGAGCCATTTCAACAGCTGGTGGGGTGAAGCGCGAATCGGTTGATGAAAATTTTATGTTAAAAGCCAAAAGCGGAGTTTTTGTGGCTGGCGAAATGTTGGATTGGGAAGCGCCAACGGGAGGATATTTGTTGCAAGGTTGCTTTAGCACGGCGGTTGCCAGCGCAAAGGGGGTGTTAGATTTTTTGAGTAAAAACCTAAACCTATTGCTAAAGTAATTAAATAACCCGCAATCTTTTTGCTATGCTTGATAGCCCTAAGTAATTTTTTTATTTTAAAGTTTCCAAGCATCAAATTTAACCAATACTCACTTGGTTAAAATCTCAAAGCCAAGTAGTATGGAAATTTCAAGAAGCCTTGAAATCACTGGTTTCAAGGGGTGATAAAAATTGAAAATGGAGAAAGTTAGAGATTTAGAAATTTTGAGATGGCTCTCCGCAGGCGTCCCATCCTGAACTTTCTCAATATGCTTTGGAACAATGCCAAATAAGGCTTTAGGACTTGGCTTTCTATTTAGTGATTTTCCAACCGTGAAAGTGGGTGATACTTTTTACTAACTTTCTCCGTTTTATTCAGAAATTAGTTTTTGAAAAACTTATCTATTATAAAAAATTACATTTCTCTGTCAAAAGTGCTTGACAATTTAGTTGTAAACAATAAATTTTTTGCATCTTTTTACAAAAAAATGTCTTTTTTAATTATCAAACTATGTTAATAACAAGAATCAAAGCGAGTAATTTTTATGGAATCAAAGACCCTGTAGAAGTTTTTTTTACTGAAGGGGGAAAAAAAGATAAAATTGGTTATGCAAATTTTGCAAAAGAAAGAGTCTCTTTGATTTCTGGTTTTTATGGAGCTAATGCTTCTGGTAAGAGTACAATATTACATGTTATTGATACAATTATCAGAATTATTTTAGCTAGGAATCAGGAGTTCGTTATTGTTAATGGAGTGAAAATCAAGCAAGATATTGTGATGGCTCTTCCTAACTTTAGCGAAGATATGAAATCAAAACCAACCACGCTGGAAATGGATTTCATCATTGATAAGAATAAGTATAGATACTTCGTTTCTATTACAAATGAAGGTCGAGAAATCTCCGAAGAAGTTTTAGACAAAAATAGTAAAAATATTTTTAGCAGAAAAGATCACAAAGTCTCATTCGAAAATAGTATAAAGAAGAAATTAGCATCTATTTCTCAAAATATTGTAGCACCATCGCAATCATCATTCCTTTCGGTTGTTTTAGATGATAGTTCTGATCTTTCTGTGTTTGGGAATATTAAAGAAGAAATTGGAATTTCTGAACTTAAACAAATACAAAGTAAGATTTGCTTCATAACCGACAAAAGATCTGTGCAAATGGGGCAAAATAACATAAGCGGATTATTTGCTTTTGCGCTTAGTTATCTAAATGACACAAAAGAAGGTCAGCAAGAAAAAATTAATAAAGTTAATTCTGTAGTAAAATATTTTGAACCTTCTTTTGATGGTCTAATCATAGAAAAAAGAGACAATAATTCTTTTAGATTTGATGCCAAATATAATGATTTTTACAAAGAACTTCCTGTGCCAGAGATGTCTGCTGGAACCAGAGAAATCATATCTTACATTAGCGAAATTCTCAGAATTATAAAAAATGGTGGCATTGTTGTTTATGATGAAACCAGCAAATACTACCATTCAGATATGGAGATGGCGATTCTTAATCTTTTTAAAGATAAAGACATAAACAAAAACAACGCCCAAATTTTCTTCTCCTCGCATAATCACGAAACTTTTGATTTACTTCACAATGATCAAGCACACATCTTGGAAAAAAAGAAAGGTAACATCATTGCAACTAAGGTTTCAGATTTTGATGTAAAAGAGCGAGATAATATAAAAAGAATCTATCGCTTAGGCTCACTCGGAGGCGTTCCTGATACTATCGATTTCAATCGAGTTATAAACAATCTTTTATAGGTTTATGACTAAAAAAAAGATATTTCAGGTATATCATTTATTGGTTAGCGAAGGAACCACAGAGTATAACCTTTTTGGGTATTTAAAAAATAGATTCAAAGATTTATTTGATGACTCAAATATCAAGTTTAGCGATAAGGTGCAAATTCCAAGCGTTGGCATATCGAATGGCAAATTAAATGGCGCTTCAGATATAAAGTCTTTCAACAGCAAATATAAACTTATCAAAGAGCAATATAAGGATCAAAAGCGATTTTTTATTTTGGATAAAGATCTTGATGATTCTAAAAAAATAGCTGACGCCATAAAGAAGGGCAAAGATATTGTGCAATTTATAGAATATAATTCTGAATATTTGTTGTTAAATTTTGCAGGCAAAAACCCAAAAAAACCTTCTGATTTTGAGAGTCTAAAAATTTTTAGAAATTACTGTAAGGATGAGTTCAAAGTGCAATTTGGAAAAGAAGCTTCAGCCTTTAAAGATCAAGATTTTGCAAAGATATTAAACAAAGTTGGTGATGAAGAAATTAAAAAAAATTTTTCGGTGCTTTTTTCTATATTAGAAATCTGATCTGAAATTTATTTATAGGGTCGTAAAATCTTTTTAATTATGATTAATTAATAAAAAAAATTGTGGTTCACGGATCAGAAAATATAAAAAATACTAGGGAAAAGAAATTAAAATTTGTTAATGCCATATCATCCTGCTTGTATGATATTAAGGCCTACAATTTACCAAAAGTATGCACAAATTATGGTCTGGAGAAGGGCGAGGAAAGTGAAGCTTATTCAAGTAAGAATAATTATATAAGAAGCAGAATAGATCATAAAAGTCTTGAGGAGTTGATATCTCTAGCTGAAAAAATACTACATGATTATTACGATCTAGAACTGGAAAACCTAATTTTATTAGAAAGCGAGTCAAATCTAATTAAAAAAATAACCGATTTAACATTATTAGATTTATTTGATTATTTAGATCAGATAAGTCTTTACGGAAGATTAAACTCTGAAGAATTTTTGCTTAAAATTAAAGAAAGCTGTATAGCGTGGAGCTCTGAAAAAATTAGTTTAATCCCTTCTTTAACATGTACAAAATATTACAATAAGTGGTCTTGGTTTTATACTGACTCATTCAATCAGTGTCACTTTCTAGATAATTCAGGTCTGGTAAAAGAGATCTTGGAGTTAAACAAGCTACCCCAAAGTAAAATATTTTCTTTTATTGAGCTTTTGGTTTCGCCAGAAATTAGGAGGGAAGAGGATGCAAAAATTGTAGTAGAAAACATCAATAAATTTATCTCAAAAGACGGTTTCCTTCTGAAACAGGTTGATACTATCTCAAATAAACCAATATTTAAAATTAAAGAGTCATCGTCAAAAATTATTTCTCAGAGTTTTGGTAATAACCTTGATGCAAAAAAAGAAATATCTTCAAAATTTATCATAGAGCATATTGAAGATTGTAAAAAATACATCGAGCAGAACAAGTACTACGACGCAATTTCGGATGCTAGAAGTCTTGTAGAGAGCGTTTTTGAATACATATTAGAAGAACACAATGTAAGTTATGATAATTGCAATGGAGACTTAGGAAAACTATTTAGAGAAATCAAAAAGGTGCTAAACTTTGAAGCTCAGAATCTAAAAACAAAAGTCAAAGACGAAACTTTACAAGAAGCATTTATTAAAATTTCTGGCTCTCTCGAACAAATTGTTATGTCCATAGGAACGATCAGTAATAAAATGAGCAAAAGACACTCAAGATCAAGTGAGTCATTTGAGCATCACGCATTACTGGCTGTCAACTGCGCTTATACCGTATGCAATTTTGTCTTTGATTCTTATAACTACCAAAAGTCAAAGAATTTATAGTGAAAGTTCGAAACAGCGAAACGCTCAGGCGGTCGGAAAAAGTTCGATAAAAAAGTTGTGGATTCAGTATTGGATAGAGTTGCTGAAGGAATTTTTTGCAAAATCATATCGTTTTAATTTGCTAAAAAACTGCAAAAAGTAGGAGTGTTTTTAGATGTCTGGATGCTAATCAATCAAGGCTTAGAAAGCTATATCTCCAAATCTCCGCTACCACTTGTCTTTGGTGAACACAGTAAAATCAACGCTTTGCGAGATATTTTTTATAAAAATGCTAGGGGAAATTTTTATTTTAAAGTTTCCAAGCATCAAATTTAACCAACTACCCACTTGGTTAAAATCTCGAAGCCAAGTGGTATGGAAATTTCAAGAAGCCTTGAAATCAATGGTTTCAAGGGGTATAAAAAATTGAAAATGGAGAAAGTTAGAGATTTAGAAATTTTGAAATCGCTCTGCGCAGGCGTCCCATCCTGAACTTTCTCAATATGCTTTGGAACAATGCCAAATAAGGCTTTAGGACTTAGTTTTTTGTTTCGATATTTTTCGACTAGAGTGGCAGAATTCTTTTTCGAAAAATTTCTCTATCCTATCTTGTAGAAATAAAAGTTAATTGTTGGGTAGATTCTTCAAAGAGATCTAGGGCAGAATCATCAAGTGTCTTAGAGAGATTTAATTGGGCAAGCTACTTTCTCATCTGTTCTTAGATTTCTTCAATTATCCTCTTAATTGGATCATATCCCGAATACCCATTTGCAAAATTCCATCCTGTAAACATTTGCCACAAAAACCTAGATAGAATTTTAATATCATCGCAGTCTAAATCTAAGCTGTTTAGTTGAAAAATATTCAGTTCTAAATTTTTTAAAGAACTAAATAATTGCTTATCTAGAATAACGTAATGTGCTAATATAAAATTTATTTGATTAGATAAGAAATTGAGATTTGAAATAATTTTTTTAGATTCTGATTGATTCGTTTTAATGCTATTGACGAATGCGTACCACCCTTCATTTGCTTCTCTTCCTCCAGAAAAAACTTTTTTAAATCCCTCAATTGTCATGAGAGTTTCTATGGTTGTAAAATCAGCATGAATATTCTTGATACCCCCTTTCTGACTGGCAAAAATTATTTGATGTAAAATATCGCGCTTAATATTCTCATACATTTTAGTAAAATTAAGTTTGATAATGTTTCGCCTTCTTCTATCTGGTAAATAGACAACTAAAAAATAGAAAAAGCATGATATTATAAATCCAATTAGAAAATTGGATGCTTGGTCATGAAATTTTGGCCACCATTCGTCATTTGGATTATTGTATTTAGAAATATCACACCATGTCAACAGAGCGTAGATAATAACAATTATTATTAGCCAAAATAATATACTAGAAAATAAATTAGTAACAAGGGTCGTTAATTTTTTCATAGGCAGTTCTTTAAATTTTACCTTATAAGAAGCGATACCTGATCTTTTTCCTTTTTCCGGTTTTGTATTCTTTGTAGCAGTCATTACTTATCCAATTTGTTGTTTTTTACATCTATTAGCCATCGCTCAAGATCTTTAATAATATCCTCTAGTGACTGATCAGAATAGTTAGTGAATCCACAATAAATTGATCTGACCATATAAAATTCCTATTAATCACCTAAACAACTTCACATAACCTT
This sequence comes from Pseudomonadota bacterium, assembly GCA_009925685.1. Lineage (GTDB taxonomy): Bacteria > Pseudomonadota > Alphaproteobacteria > Rickettsiales > UBA1997 > CAILUF01. The sequence goes on along the minus strand of RFYG01000034.1, from coordinate 1,784 downwards.
CAAACACAAAATTGCGGTTGCGTTTTTGACCGGTAATTTCTTTCAAAATTCCCAAGCGAACAAAATCATCAATTAAACGAAGTGCGGTTGAAATATTGATTTTAAAAAGCTTCACCACGTCAGAGCTATCAACCATCGGATTGCTGTAGAGATGTTGTAAAAATTCTCTTGCCATTTCTTGCTTTTTGCCAAGTTTAGCAATTTTTGCTTCAACCTCGCTTCGTAATTTTATAATATTTTTGAAAGTCTGAATCGAGTTTTCTGAAGTTTGGCGCACGCCTTCCAAAAAGAATTTTAGCCACTGCGCCAAATCATTGTGTGTTCTTACGCGCGTTAAATTGTCGTAGTAAAGCAAGCGGTGTTTTTCAAAAAAATCTGACAAATAAAGTGTTGGTTTTGTAAGCAAATCATTGCTCACCAAATAAAGCGTGATCAATAACCGCCCAATTCTGCCATTGCCATCAAGAAACGGGTGAATGGTTTCAAACTGATAATGCGCAATGCCAATTTTGATTAGTTGCGGAATTGCTAAATTTTCGTTGTGCAGAAATTTTTCTAAATCGGCCATCAAATCAGCAACTGAAGATTCGTGGGGCGTAATAAAAACTGCGTCACGCAAACTTGCGCCACCAATCCAATTTTGGCTTTTGCGAAATTCTCCGGGAGTTTTGCGATTTCCGCGAACACCTTGCATTAAGGTTTTATGAGCTTGTTTTAATAATCTGTTGCTTAGCGGAAGTTTATCCAAATCTTTAATTGATTGATTCATCGCTTCGACATAATTGTGCACCTCAAGCCAATCATCCTTTTTTTCTGCTTCGAGATATTCTTCTTTTTGCACTGCATCATCAATGTTGGTCTGCGTTCCTTCAATTCTGCTACTCTTGGTTCCTTCTTTCAAAATGTGCATTTTGATAAAGAAATCGACATCAGGAATTAACTGCGAAAAAGCATTTAATTCGCCAAGCTTAATATCTGCCTGACTCAAAAGTACTTGTAGTTCGGCGTTGTCCACCAGCCACTCTGCGTTTATAAAATTCGGTTCAAAACTTTTATACTGAAAACGCTGAACCAACTTGCCTGATTTGAAATTAGTGATACTCATAATGTGTTTAAAATTAGTTTTAGGCAATTATGAATATCTTTACTTGTGTTTCAAGTGATTTTGTGCAATTATTTATACATAAGCATGCAGTTGGAAAAATCGCATCAATAAATTTTAACTAAAAGCAAATAAGCCATGAAGGATATGTTGGTTAATATTATCAAGCACTTGCCATTGTAGAACGCTTTAGATAACGAAACTAAGTTATTAAATTATGTGGAGCTTTGTTTATATTTAGTGAGACCAGAAAAGTGGGGCGTTAGAGTTTCGGGGTCTTTTTTGTCAGACAGGGACAGGTTAAAAAAAATTCAAGTTAGGTAAGATGTTTAGTGAGTTTTATGGAATTAGTTTTAAACCAAAAAAATAGTTATTTTCGTTATTCATTAAATTAGAGATTGCATAAGAATAATTTTCACTTTTCCAAAAATTAGTTCAAAACTTTAAACCGCCTACCGGTTTTGATTTCGAAAAATCAACCCTTGATTTTTTTACTTCCCAAGTGGCCAAGTGAATTAATTTGGTTAAATACCAGTTGGATGTAGACAAAAGTTCGTACTTTTGAAATGCTAGAGCTCTTATGAAAAATCTGATAAAAAAAATTTGCGTAAAATTTTTTATTTCTCGCTGATGAGGGAATTTTTTTTCCAAATCTCCATCACTACTTATCATTAAGAAAGTC
>RFYG01000033.1 GCA_009925685.1 Pseudomonadota bacterium | reverse complement strand
AAAAAATTTAAAAAACTAACTATTAGCAAAAAATATCCCTTAATAAAGTACGAATTTTTATTACTTAATATTTGAAAATAACGAGTTGAGTAAAATGAAAAAAGTAGCCAAATAAATCCCAAAACATACAAAAAAACTAGACTTAGCTTATCCACATAAATTGACATCGAAAGCCCCCTTACAGCCTCAAGAATTATCAATTGGTTTAATTCTAATTTAAAATATTGCGATGCTTGGAATAGATTTATTAAAAATAAAATTGGAAATAAATAATATGAAAAATTGTAAAGCCCTTCAAAATTTTTAAAAAATCTCAATGCAAGCCAACTAATAAAAGGGAATAATGCAATAACAGATAAAAGTAATTGTCCTTGTTGCATAATATTAAATTGTGTTTGCTAATAAAAATGAAGCGAAGCGTAACGACAAGTCGTTAATCGATTTCGATAAAAGCGCGGTTATGAAAACGGTAAGCGCCATGACCCAGAAACATATTATCTGAAAATAATCTTTTGATTTTGAAAAACCGCCCGAATTTATATCGGAAATATAATTATTTTTTATCATCGAATCGATAATTTTCATAGCAATGTTTAATTGAACAAAATTAGAAAAAATTAGTCCAATAATCATTATTACCTTCAAGTTTAATTCCATGCTTGCAAGCGCCATGTACCAGTGTCCAAAAAATAAAAAAGTAAACGGCAGACCTGCTATAAAAGGAATAATTAATTTGAATGGAATTGATGATAATTCACTTGAATATGCAATTTTAAATATTCGGTTGATTGAAGAGGTTTGACAGCTTTTTTTCATGAAACTGGCAAACAAAAATATGAAAAAATTGATCAATGAAAAATTTATTAAAAAAAAGAATAAAGATTGCATTGATTCTACTGATTGCATACCAATCGCTGATATCATAAAACCAATATTTGAGATAGAAAAAAATATGCATATTAATTTCAAATGATGTTCTTTTATGAGTTTAAATGAGCTGTAAAAAACAAGTCCGAAGCCAATTAAAATCATTATGGGTGAAAATTGATATTGACTGAATAAAAAATTGTATCCGAAGAAAAAATAAATGAATTTTATTGCCAAAAATAACCCAACTAAAGTTTTAATAAAAAAAGCATCTATTATTAAAAAACTCGCTACAAGACTGGTACTTTTAATTTTTTCAAAATATTGCCAAAGTGGAAAAAATTTTGTGACAAGAGCCAAAGAAAACAATAACAAAATCATCAAAACAAACCAAATTTTATTAACCGGCATCAAGAAGATATTGTCAGCGATTTTATCAAAATTTAATTCTCCAAAAGTTAAGTAAATCGCAAAAAAACAAATTAAAATCAATATTGACGAAACTGCACTCAGGCAAAAGTTTTTAAAAGAAATATTGAGTAATTTTTTATTGTGAGAGATTGTTGTTATAGCAAAGAATGAGAAACTGTGGATCTCGATAAAAAGATATAAATTAAATAGATTATTGGTGGTTAAAATTCCAACTAAACTAAATAAATTTAATAAAAAAACTGAATAAAAATTCGATTGGTTACGCTGATTTAGTATTTTTATAATATCCGTTCGATAGTAAATCAAAATTACCGCTTCTAAAAAAACTATAACGATTAAAAAAATTATTCCCATCAAGTCTAGCGAGAACTCGAGAGCAATTGATAAAAGAGATAAATCGTAATCATTTTTTATTTTTTCGTAAATTAAAACATCGGGAAATATTTTAACTAATAAAACAAAAACCGCCAAAACCGCTGAAAGCGCAATCGTAAAATAGAAGTTTTTAATTTGAAAAATTTGACATGTTAATGAGGCGAAAAGCGGAAGGAGAATCAACAAATAAATGTTAGATATTGTGCCGATTTCCATTTTAAATCGTAATGATTGATGATTATTTTCGATTCTTTTTTATTAGTTCAACAAACTCTTGAAATAAATAAAAGCTATCACTTGGGCCGGGAGAACTTTCTGGGTGATATTGAACCGAAAAAGCTGGCTTATCTTTTAGCTTAATTCCTTCGATTGACTCATCAAAAAGTGAAATATGCGTGATTTCAACATTATTTGGTAAAGATGATTTATCTACACAAAATCCATGATTTTGACTGGTTATTTCAACCTTTTTAGTGGAAAGGTTTTGAACTGGATGATTTGCGCCACGATGTCCTTGTTGCATTTTTATCGTCTTGGCTCCGACCGATAATGCAAGCAGTTGATGTCCCAAGCAAATTCCAAACAACGGAATGTTGTTTTCAAGAATTTTTTTAATTGTTGAAATTGCATATTTACCAGTTTCGTAGGGATCACCAGGGCCATTTGATAAAAAAACCCCATCAGGTTGATGTTTTATTATATCTTCAAATTTGGCATTGGCTGGAACAACAGCGATATCTGCACCGACATCAGCTAGACATCTTAAAATATTAAGTTTAGCACCATAATCGATGGCCACAATTTTAAATAATTTATTATTAGTCTTATTAAAATTATTATTCTCGTGATTCCATTTTGCTTCATTGTTCCAGTCATATGATTTATTTTCACTTGCCAAAGAAGCCAGCTCAACTCCAGCTAAATCAATTGAACCTCTTATTTGATCATAAGTTTTATTTATATTTTGCGCGTCAAGATTTTTATCAAATATGATTGCAACATTTTTGGCACCTTGTTGGCGTATTTTTTTGGTAATTTTTCGAGTATCAACTCCACAGATTCCGGTAAGAGAATTTATTTTTAACCAATCATTAAAACTATTAGTTGCTCTATAATTTGAAGGGGATGTTATTAATTCACGAATGATTAAACCATTAGCTCTAACTTTTTTTGCTTCAATGTCGTTACCGTTTACACCAATATTACCGATATGCGGAAAGGTAAAATTAATAATTTGACCAGAGTATGAAGGGTCGGTAAGGATCTCTTGATAACCGGTGATTGAGGTGTTAAAACAAATCTCTCCAATAGTTGAACCGTAATTACCAATTCCATATCCATAAAACTTAGAGCCATCAGCAAAAACTAAAACCGCGTCTTTGGGTTTTTGATAAAAACTATTTGCGTTTTTCATGTTTTTTTTAATAAATTAATACTCTCAATAATTTAAAATCATTTAACAAAATCTGCAATCATCAAATTTACAAAATTAATTTATGACAAAAAAAAATAATACGGCTCTTGGAAGTAAAGTTAATTACAATTTATCAAATCCAGACTCCAAAATTCTTGAGGCCGTTAAAAATCCTCATCAAGATTGCGATTATTCAATAAAACTAACCTGCCCTGAATTCACCTCACTTTGCCCAATCACCGGTCAACCAGACTTTGCTCATATTATTATTGACTACGTCCCAAACCAAATGATCGTTGAGAGCAAATCACTTAAGTTATACCTTTTTTCATATCGAAATCATGGAGGATTTCATGAAAAATGCACAGTTCAAATCGCTAAAGACATAAATTCTTGCATTAATCCAAAATGGTTAAGAATTTCAGGATTTTGGTACCCAAGAGGAGGAATTCCAATCGATGTATTTTTTGAAAAAGGTCAATTACCTAAAAAAGTTTTTATAAAAGAAAACCAATCTTATCAATATATTCCTCGTCAATAATATGATTATAAACGTTCCAGAAATTGACCCCGTAGCCCTCTCTTTTTCATTTATTAAAATAAGATGGTACTCATTAGCTTATATTTTTGGAATAATTTTTACTTTTTTATTCATAAAATATCACAACAAAAAAACTCAAATTCTTACTCCAAAAGCCCTAGATGACTGGATGGTTTATGCAATTTTATCAATAATTTTAGGTGGCAGATTGGGATACATAATTTTTTACAATCCGGCTTATTTTATTAAAAACCCACTAGAAATTTTAGCTTTTTGGCATGGCGGTATGTCTTTTCACGGTGGACTGTTGGGGGCATCAGTTGGAATGTGGTTTTTTACAAAAAAATATCAAATTGATTTTTGGAAAATGTGCGATGTTTTAGGGGTCTCAGCACCTTTTGGACTTATGTGTGGCCGAATTGCAAATTTTATCAACCTCGAATTATACGGTCGCCCAACTTCAGGAAATTTTGGCTTCATCTTTCCAAACTCAGATGGTATCCCGAGACATCCGAGTCAACTATACGAAGCGTGTTTAGAGGGATTTTTATTATTGTTAGTAATGACATTTTGTTATTTTAAGACCAACTATGTGAATTATCCCAAAAAATTAACTGGGATTTTTTTAACAGGATATGGAATTTCAAGATTTATTGTTGAATATTTTCGTGAACCAGACTCACAAATAGGCTTATTTTTTAATTTGATAAGCATGGGACAAATACTATCGCTACCGATAATATTTTTGGGATATTGGCTAATATTAACATCTAGTAATAAACACGGCATTATTTTTAAATAAACTTTAATTTTTTTTAAAAAAATTTCTTGCCAATTTGCTATGCTTTACATTTCAACGCTCCATTTATAATTACAGCTTTCAATCCTAGAGCGCGTTAATTTCTAAAATGTTACAATTTCTTAGTATTTGATTTTTTTACCCCGAAGCAGTGTCAAGATATTTATTTTATAAAGTATAAAATTTTTTACTTTACCATAGCGGAATTTAATAAGAATATAATCACCAATAATTCACTAATAAATCAGCAAAAAATGACCGTTAACCAAATTACCCCACACAACGCTTTTGATATTTTAAAAAATCAAAAAAACTCTATCTTAATTGACGTTAGAACTTTAGAAGAAGTCAATTTTGTTGGCGCGGTTGATGCATCCAATTTTGAAAATCGCATGCTTTTTTTGCCATGGCAAATTCTTCCACAAATGCAACTAAACAAAAATTTTAGTTCCGAATTGTTGGCTAAATTAGATCCATCCCAAGAATTAATCTTTATTTGTAGAACTGGTGGACGCTCCAATAATTCTGCTGAATTAGCAATTCAGATTGGCTTCAATAAATGCCATAACATCATAAATGGCTTTGAAGGCGATTTGAATAATCAATCACAAAGGGGCAAAATCAATGGCTGGAAAGCCTCAAACCTTCCATGGAGGCAATCATAATGAATGAAATCACCAATAAAATTAACATCGATAAACTCCAAGCTCTAAACGATTCTGAAGGCCTCTTAAGAAATAAAATTGATTTTCTTAATAATTGCCAAAAAATCCTCGATACCGATGTTTACCAAAAATGGTTTTTAGATATTCAAATCTTTAGTTTTACAGCTCACGAAATTATCGTTTCAAGCCCATCCAAACTAAGTCGGGATTGGATTAATCGAGAATTTTTTTCACAAAAACTTTTTATCGCAAAATTAAAAGATTTTTACCCAAAATTAATAAAAATCTCTGCCATTTTTATCGCAAATCAATCTGACAAAAAACTTGATATTCCAAACAATAGTCCAACCGAACCTGAATCTAAGCCATTCAATAAGGTTATCAACCTCTCAAAACACGATAATATTTTTGCGTATGGAACCGAACTAAATCCAAAATTCACTTTCCAAAATTTCATCAGCGCTAAACATAACAAAATCGCGCTGTCGATGGCAAAAATAATTGCCGGTTGCCCAGAAACCCCGCAATTATTTGATGACAAAATTCCACTTTTCATCCATGGAAACGTTGGCATGGGCAAAACTCATCTAGCGCAAGCAATTGCTTGGGGCATTAAAGCTAACAATTCCTCTAAAAAGGTTGTTTATTTATCTGCCGAAAAATTCATGTTTCACTTCGTTCAATCGATTAGAAATAATGAAATTATGACCTTCAAAGAAAAAATGCGCTCAATTGACGTCTTAATCGTTGACGATGTTCAGTTTATTTCGGGCAAAGATAGCACACAGCAAGAATTTATGAACTGCTTTAACTCGCTTGTTGAGGATAATAAACAAGTTGTTTTGGTCTGTGATCGCTGTCCGACCGCACTTGAAAATATTGATGAGAAACTCAAATCCCGCATTTCTGGAGGCATGATTGTTAACTTCAAAAACCCCGATTTCGCTGATCGCTTGGCAATTATAAAAGGGAAAACTCAACAATTGAATCTAGAAATTTCAGATGAAATATTAAATTTTGTAGCAACCAATTTAAAAGGTTCTAATCGTGATTTAGAAGGTGCCATCAAAAAAATATACGCTGAAAAAATCTTTGGAGAGACCGAAATTAACTTAAACTTAATTAAAAATATTTTGGTCAATTACATTAACAGCTCTAAAAACAACAATTTATCAATTGAAAAAATTCAAAAAATCGTAGCCGACTTCTATAATCTAAAAATTAATGATTTAACTTCAAAAGATCGCACTAAAAACCTATCTCATGCTAGACAAATCGCTATGTCGCTTTGCAAAAAATACACTAGCGAAAGTCTTAAAAATATCGGCGAAAGATTTAGCAAAAATCATGCTACCGTTATTCACGCAATCAAGTCAGTTGCAGAACTAGAGTCAAAATGCGCAAAATCCGCGCATGAAATTAAATCACTTGAAGACAAATTATCTCAATAGCTGATCTATAATTTTAGAAATTTTTTGGATTATTAATCTCCGATGAATCTTTAAAAACTTTACCAATTTCTTTTGTTGTGATGATGACATATTGCTATAGCCAAAGCATCGGCTTCGTCTTCATTTTTAAAATTGGCCTTCGGCAATAAAATTTTAATCATGGCCTGAATTTGCTGTTTTTCTGCCCTTCCAACGCCAACAATGGTTTTTTTAACCGAAGTTGCAGAATATTCATGAACCTCAATCCCACAAATTCCGAGCGTCAAAATCAATGCACCACGAGCATGGCCAAGTTTAAGTGAAGAAATTGGATTTTTATTCACAAATGTTTCTTCAATTGATGCGATGTTTGGCTGATATAATTGAATTATTTGCAATAAAGATTTATGAAAATGACTTAGCCTTTCAGCCATTGAAAGAGTTGGGGACGAATAAATAGTATCGCAAAAAACAAAACTTAATGAATTACCAATTATATCAATAACTCCAACACCGGTTTTGGTAAGTCCGGGATCGATTCCAATAATTCTTTGTTTAGTCATAAAACTTTTGATCAAGTTCTGACATCGAAATTAAAAGCTTACTAACCTCAAAACGACAACCATATTGTTGCTGATAGGATTGCAATTTTCTAACAACATTTTTTAAACCAATTTTATCCGCATAACGCAAGACTCCACCCCTGAAAGCTGGGAATCCGGTTCCCATAATCATTGCCATATCTAAATATCGAGCATTTTTAACGACTTTTTCTTCTAAACATTTAGATGCTTCATTAACCATTATTAATATGCATCTTTCTATAATTTCGTTTTCCGAATTTTTTGTAGGTGACGAGGAAATTTTTTTAGCATTAACCTCTTCTAAAATTTCATAAATTTGACCATTAGGCGATGAAATTTGACCATTTTTATTATAACAATAAAAACCTAAATTGGTTTTTTTACCCAAAAGATTTTTATGATTTTCATAAATTTCAAGCAGTATGTCAGCGACTTTCATTCTAGATCCATAACCTTCTTCCAAAGATTTTGCAACCTTTACACCAACATCAATTCCAACAACATCAGCCAGCTCAAATGGCCCCATTGGCATACCAAAATCTTTTATTTCGCTATCAATTTTGTGGATCAAATAACCATCCTGCAACAAATAAGCAGATTCATTTAAATAAGTTAAGAGGATTCGATTAACCAAAAAGCCTGCGACATCCTTCACAACAATTGGCGTTTTGCCAAGTTTTTTAGAAAGCCTGACTATCGATGCAATCGTTTCATCAGAGGTTTTATCGCCGTATATTATTTCAACTAACGGCATTCTGTTAACGGGATTAAAAAAATGTAAACCGGCAAAACGACTAGGATTTTGAAGAGCAGAAGACATTTCTGATATTGATAATGAAGAAGTATTGGAAACTAAAATTGTATTATCTGAAATATGTTGCTCAACTTCGGATAGGATTTTCTTTTTAACTTCAATATTTTCGACAACTGCTTCAACAACTAAATCACAATTTTCAAAATCGGTATAATCAAGACCTGCCGAAATATTCGCAACTTTCATACTTACCTGATTTGGAGTAAGTTTACGGATTTTTTGTAATTGATTAAAAATTTTTAGAACCTGATTAAACCCAAGCGCAATAGCTTTTTGAGAAATATCTTTGATTCTAATTTTTAAATTATTGTTAGCAAAAAGCCACGCAATCCCTCCCCCCATAACGCCAGCTCCAAGCAATCCTACATTATCGATGGCTTTAAAATTAACATTTTCTTCAATAAATTGCTCTTTTTTAAGTGCCTCGGAGGTAAAGAAAATTTCAATTAAATTTTTACAAATTTCACCCGTTACTAATTCGCAAAACGCATCTAGTTCGATTTTAAAACCCTTGGTTCCGTAGGTTTTTCGATAAGTTTTTTTAATGACCTCTAATGCAAAAAATTGCGCTAGATAATGACCTTTAGTTTTTTCCCATAAATTTTTTTTGGCAAAATAAAAAATCATGAATTTATTAAGCATTAAAACTTCAAAATAAAACCTTTTGCGAGCATCATTTTTGCGTTTCAATAGAAATTTATTTTTATCAGAATTTTTAATAATTTCGGTGACAAATTCGCTTAATTTTTCTTGGAGAAATTCTTCATGAAAAGCATCGTCAATCAAACCAATTTTTAAAGCTTTTTCGGCCTCGATTGATTTTCCGGATAATATTATTTTTAAAGATTCTTCAAGCCCAACTAGTGCTGGAAGCCTTTGAGTTCCTCCAAAACCCGGAATAATTCCAAGATTAACCTCGGGAAGACCGAGTTGAGTTTTTGGGTTTAGAACCGCAACTCGATACTTGCAGGCCAAGGCCAGCTCCAATCCTCCACCCAAGCACGCACCATTAATTAAAGCAATCGTAGGAATTTTAACTTTGGCTAGTTTATTGAGAATATGTTGACCTTTAGCAACTTTTTGTCGCGCCTCATCTTCAGAATTAATGCTTCGGATTTCGTTAATATCAGCTCCGGCAATAAATATATCTTTCTTGTGCGAAGAAATAATTAAGATTCGAATGCCTTTATTTCCATCAATTACATTAACGGCCCTTTCGAGTTCTTCCAAAACATTTTTGGATAATTTATTCACTTTTTCGTTTGGTAAATCAAAAACTAAATTGGCTACGCCAGTTTGTCTATCAATGCTAAAATCAATGCCGTTATTCATTTTTTAGAAAATATAAATTGTCAAAATTTAGTTAAAATTATAGAAATTTTTTTTTAGATTTTTCAATCCGAAATCTCAAAAATTTAAAATTTTTTTGAGATTGAAATTGCCATTTTGGTAGTAAATTTTATAAAACCTGAAAGCGGTTTATATCCTACAAAGTCACGTGCATTATGGTCATAAGCTGTATCACGATGTTCAATTTCTTCAGCACGAAATTTTTTTAAATTATTTTGCAAATTTTTTAAATCATTATGAGAATTTTTATTGTAATTTGACTCAACTATACGCTCAAGATCATCGATTTGTTGTTTATAGTGTTCATCGATAACCTCTTCAACCGCGGTTGTGCATGTCATTGCTGATTTTTTGTCTACCAAAGCAGTTAAAAAGCCCAACGCAAAACCACCAACTCCCCAAATTGGTTGCATTAGAGTCGGACGAATTTTTTGTTTTTTAATTTCATCATCAAAATAATTAAAATGCTCGATTTCTTGTTTTTTCATATCTTCGACGATTTTTAAAGTTTCTTTGTCGCCTTTCAGTCGAAGTGCCAAAATTTGGCCATCGTAAATTACTTTAGCACCCATTTCTCCAGCATGATTAACGCGAATAATTTCAGATATTTTTTTAGAGTAAGGCATGATGTTAAAGATTGAATAAAATTGGATTGAAAAAAATCTATGAAACATTTTAATAATCACGCTTCAATTAAATCAAACTATTTATGACTATCACAATTCACTCAAACGATGAATTTATTAAAATGCGCAAAGCCGGAAAATTGGCAGCTGAAATTTTAGATTATATAACCCCTTTTGTTAAAGTTGGAGTTTCAACTAACTATCTCAATGATTTATGCCATCAAAAAATTATTGAAAATAATGCGATACCCGCTCCGTTAAATTATCGAGGATTCCCAAAATCAATTTGCACCTCAATAAATCACGTTGTGTGTCATGGTATTCCATCTGATAAAATTTTAAATGATGGAGATATTGTTAATATTGATGTAACAGTAATTGTTGATGGTTGGCATGGTGACACAAGTCGCATGTATTTTGTCGGTGAAAAAGTTTCAATTAAAGCCAAAAAATTAACCCAAATTACTTATGATTGCATGATGCTTGGAATTCAACAAATTAAACCCGGAGTTAATCTTGGCAATGTTGGTCATGCTATCCAAAATCATGCTGAAAAACATGGTTTCTCAGTAGTTAGAGATTATTGTGGACATGGAATAGGTAAGGTTTTTCATGCCGAGCCAAGTGTTTTACATTATGGCAAAAGAAACGAGGGAATAATTCTTGAGGAAGGTATGTTTTTTACAGTTGAGCCGATGATAAATGTTGGAAAATTTGAAACAATTCTTAGTAAGCATGATGGTTGGACGGTTACTACTCGTGACAAATCTCTATCCGCTCAATTTGAGCACACAATTGGAGTAACCAAGGATGGCTTTGAAATATTCACACTCTCACCAAATGGCTTGGATTTTCCACCCTATAAATAGCAAAGATTTTAAAAGAATTAATATTTTGGATAACTTATTTACGACCTCTTTTCAATAAAATTACCGCCACCAAAGACCCCCCAAAAACTGATAGAATAGAGCCAAAAAGCACTCCGATCTTTGCTTCATCAAATATTAATTGATTATCTCCAAAAGCTAATGAAGCAATAAATAAACTCATGGTAAAACCAATTCCGGTAAAAAGACTTACGCCATAAAACTCAAGCCAATCAGTGCCCCTGGGTAATTTTGCAAAACCTAACTTATGGGCCAAAAATGCAGTTAACATCACTCCAATTTGTTTACCAAAAAATAATCCCAACCCAATACCTAAGACCATCGGAGTATTCAAATAATTTATCGAAAAATTCTCAATTTTCACTCCACTATTCGTAAATGCAAAAATCGGGAGAATTAAAAAATTAACGCTCGGAGAAATTTTATGAGCAAGATTTTCTAAAAAATTAGTTTTTTTAATTTTTAATGGAATAAATAACGCCAACACTACTCCAGCAATTGTTGCATGCACTCCGGATTTTAAAATCATCAACCATAATAATACGCCAAATAACCCGTACAAAAATAAATTAGCGGATTTTTTTTGGTTTAAAATATATAGCCCAACACATGCAAGAGTTGCGTAGCCAATATAAAATAATTCTATTTCAGCGGTATAAAAAAACGCGATTATTAAGATGGCTATCAAATCATCAATTACCGCCAAGGCTACCAAAAACACTTTTAAAGAATTAGAAAAAGTTTTGCCAAAAAGCGCAATAAACCCATAAGCGAAAGCTATATCAGTTGCACATGGAATTGCAAAACCCTTAGCATTTTCTGGAATATTGCCGTTGAAAACTAAAAATAAAAGAATTGGAAAAATTACACCTCCACATGCACAAATCAGCGGTAATGACATTTTTTTACGGGACGAAAGTTCGCCAATTAAAATTTCAGATTTCAATTCAAGACCAACTAAAAAAAAGAAAACCGCCATCAAGGCATCATTAATCCAATCGCGTAAAGTAAAGGGTTTGTAAATTTCCAAAAATTTTATATTCAAATCAAGATTTTGATTAAAAAAATCAAAATATAATTGATGATTTTTGGAATTAGAGATCACCAAGGCTAAAATTGAAGCTATTATCAATATAACTCCGACCGCTACTTGTGATTGAAAAAAAGTTTTTAAGAGATTTTTTTTTGACAATTTTTTTTCAAAAATTTTTTTGATTTTTTTCATGTGAGTAAATTTTAAAACGAGAAATTTTCACCAAGATAAACTCTTTTTACTGCGTCATTATTGATAATTTCATCGCGATTCCCAGAAAATAAAACCTTACCATCATAGACAATATAAGCGCGATTAACGATAGAAAGCGTCTCACGCACATTATGATCAGTTATTAAGACTCCAATACCTTTGCTTGTTAGATGTGAAACCATTTCTCGAATATCGTTGACCGCAATTGGATCGACACCAGCGAAAGGCTCATCTAGTAAAATAAATGCAGGATTAGTGGCTAAGGCACGAGCAATTTCGGTTCGCCTTCTTTCCCCTCCCGAAAGGGATAATGCATGAGATTTGCGAATATGAAAGATTGAAAATTCACTTAAAAGCCTTTCTAATTTATCACGACGAATATCATTGTTAGATTCAACAATCTCAAGAGCTGACATAATATTTTGTTCAACTGTCATACCGCGAAAAATTGATGCCTCTTGAGGCAAATAACCAATTCCAAGTTTTGCTCGCTGATGAATGGCAAAATTAGTTATATCAATATTATCAATAAAAATATTACCGCTATCAGCTTTTACCAAACCAACAATCATATAAAAACTAGTGGTTTTTCCAGCGCCGTTTGGACCAAGAAGACCAACAGCTTCGCCCTGTTTTATTTCAAACGAGATATCGCGAATAACCATTTTTTTTCCATACGATTTGGAAATATTTTTAGC
>RFYG01000032.1 GCA_009925685.1 Pseudomonadota bacterium | reverse complement strand
TAATTGATAAAATTAGCAACATCAAAACAAGTTTTAAATGTGCTTTTTTGCTCAATTTAAGAAGGAAGAAAGTGTATTAAATTTGGGGTACCTTGTCATGGTTAAAAGATTTAATATAGAGAGAAAAAGGTACCGAGTTACTTTTTACTGTTACCAGAAAAAAACTATGTAAAATATAATCAAAACAAGTAAAGGTCGACATTGTGTAGTACAATAAAAATCAAAATTAATCTGGTACCTTTTTTTGTGTATTTTTTAAAATTAAACTAATTTAATTTTTTATATAATTTACAATTTGAACAATTAACTGAGTTTTTTACCATGAAAACAAATACAAATACTAATTCAGAACTACTAGAAGCCTGCAAGAATGGTGATTGTAAAAAAATAAAAGGGCTAATTGAGAATGGGGCAGATATCAATTTTGTTGACAATGAAAAAAATATTACTCCCATTTATATTGCTTCTCAAAATGGTCACATCGAAGCAATTGAAACTCTAGCAGGATTGGGAGCTGATGTTAATAAGGCTAATAAATATGGTTTAACTCCTGTTTATATTGCTTCTCAAAATGGTCACATCAAAGCAATTGAAACTCTAGCAAGATTGGGAGCTGATGTTAATAAGGCTAGTATTCACGGCGAAACTCCTGTTTTTATTGCTGCTCAAAATGGTCACGTTGAAGCAATTAAAACTCTAAAAGAATTAGGAGCTGATGTTAATATTGCTATGAATAATGGCGCAACTCCTGTTTATATTGCTGCTTGCAATGGTCACGTTGAAGCAATTAAAACTCTAAAAGAATTAGGAGCTGATGTTAATATTGTTATGAATGATGGCGCAACTCCTGTTTTTATTGCTGCTCAAAATGGTCACGTTGAAGCAATTAAAACTCTATTTTATTGTGGCGCTGATGTTAATATTGCTCGTAAAGATGGTGCAACTCCTGTTTATATTGCTTCTCAAAATGGTCACTTCAAAACAATTGAAACTCTAGCAAGATTGGGAGCTGATGTTAATAAGGCTAGTATTCACGGCGAAACTCCTGTTTATGTTGCTGCTTTTAATGCTCACATCAAAGCAATTGAAACTCTAGCAAGATTGGGAGCTGATATTAATAAGGCTAGTATTCACGGCGCAACTCCTGTTTATGTTGCTGCTTACAGATGTAACATCAAAGCAATTGAAACTTTAGCAGGATTGGGAGCTGATATTAATAAAGGTAGTAATAACGGCGCAACTCCTGTTTATGTTGCTGCTTTGAATGGTCACGTTGAAGTAATTAAAACTCTAGCGGAATTGGGAGCTGATGTTAATAAGGCAAATGAAAACGGTGAAACTCCTATAAAAATTGCAACAATGCAAAATAAAAACGATGCAATGGAGGCTTTGTTTTATTTAGGTGCCGATACTAAATGTTTAACAGCTAAAACAAGCATATTTAATCCTAAAAGGCTTGTCAAATCTGAAACACTAAAAAAAACTACCTCAGATTTAATTAAACAATTTACAAATCCTGAATTAATAGCTTTTCGTGATAAACAATTAACGGCGAGCAATATTTGTAAAAAACAAAAAGAATTTTATGATAGCTGGGAAAAATCAAGATCTGATTATCAAGAATCATTATCTTCAAAAGGCGAATCTTCTTTAGAGCGAAAAATCTTTGCTGATAGTAATATAAAAAATTACTATGAAAATTTAAGAGAAGAATTAACCAATAATTTACTATTTTTAAAATTTACACTTTTTGCTGTTCAACATTTTTCTTCTTCAGTTTTAAATAGACAAGAAATAATTTCTTCAGCTCTTGCTTATGCTATAGATAAAGACAAAACCGGATTAACAACTTATCCACTTGCTGATGTTTTAAAAAGTACAGATCCAGAAATTATAAGAAAATTAAACTCAATTTTTCGCCAAGATTCAAAAGATTTAATTGAATTAGCGGATAATTTAGCTTTAGAAATGACAATTCAAAAAACTAAAGGAGGAGTTGATATTGTTGATTCAGGGAGTTTAGAAGTTAATCAAAAAATTATAAATACTGCCGTTGATTTACAAGAAGGATCTCAATCACAAATTGAAAAATTATCAAAATTTGAACACAGATCAAAAGCATCTCAACAATTTGATAGTTTTAAATCAGCAGAACCTCCACTGGCTTATCAACCATTAATAAAAATAGAGGAAAGTAGTGATCAACAAGTAGAATTACATCTTAGAAAAATGGCAATTTTTGATGCAAAAAATATTTGGGATAATTTATCTAAAAAAGGTATAGAAGGATATTCACCAACAGCACCTAAATCAGAAATTGCATCTAATATTATTGCACAAATTTTAGCAGAACAAAGTTTGCCATCTGGACACCCAACGAATACTAAAACCGATAACAACCCCAACCCTCAAACTAGTCCTTCGAGATAGGTTATCTTTTTCATTGATAAAAAAGAAAATAAGTTGGCGTTTCATGTATTTTATGCGTTACAAAATTTTATAAAATGAGCTCTAAAAACAATTTTATCATATTATAAAAATGATACGCAAAGCAACAAAATCAGATATAGATTGGATGGTTAAGTTAAGTCACCAGAAGCGACTAACCTATTCAAAGGAACAGCCAAATTTTTGGAAGATGTCTAAAAATTCTGATGAGATACAAAAGAAATATTTTGAGAAAGAGCTAAAAAATGATGATGTTATTGCTTTAATTTATGAAGAAAAACAAGGCTTCATAATAGGCAAATTAGTTACGCCTCCAGAGGTTTAAGATACTGGTTTAACTTTGATGATTGATGATTTTTGTATTAAATCTGCGGATTCATGGATGACGATTGGCAAAGAGTTGCTTAATGAATGCGAAAGAAAAGCAAAGAATATGGGCGCAAAACAAATTTTGGTTGTTTGTGGTGATCATGATATGCAGAAATTTTCGTTACTTGAAACTATGGATATGAACACTGCCAGCAGGTGGTATACTAAAACAATGTAACTGCATTAACAAAAAAATTTAAAGGAGAAAAATGAATTCTAAAAACAACATCATACTTGGCCTTGATGCCAACAGCAAAAAACTATTCACCGAAGATAATGATTATAGACACATCATGCTAATCGCTCCGCATGGCTCAGCAAAGGGGTTTGCTTTGTAATCCCGAGTCTTTTGGCTTTTGAGGAATCTGCCATTGTCCATGATATAAAAATGGAAAATTATGAGCTTACCAGTGGTTACAGAGCTTCAATTGGGCATAAGATTTTTAATGAAAATAGGCAATAGGAGTAGATTGAGTAAAGCCTAAAAGATGATTTTAGCTAAAAAAATATTTAATTTCACTTTTTAAATCGTAGTAAATTTTCTTCATCTCCTCAAACCAATTATTACTCAAATCGCCTTCTTTAATTTTAGTTTCAATCATTTTGCAAAAATAATACAACCTATCAGCACCGATATTAACTGCCGAACCTTTTACGGAATGAATGTAAGATAGAAGTATTTTTTTATCATTAATTTCTAAAGCTGAATGAATTTTATCCATGAAATCATCGATATCTCTAATAAACATTTGCAAAATAGCACTTTGCTTCTCGCGGTCAAAGTGATTTCCTAAAATTAATTGATTAAGATTAACAATCTCACTTGTTTCACTTCTTACAACTTTGGTGTAGTCAACTTTATTTATTTTGATGGGTTTTTTAATCAAATAAATGCTGATTAATTTGATAAGTAAATCGGGATTTGAACCTTTGATAAAATAGTCAGTTAAACGACAATTAAAATAATTGCGAATATCGTTTAAGGAACCATTTCCAGTAAGAGCAATAATCGGAATCTCATCATGGTAACCGATTTTATGTGAAGTTTCGATTTCTCTGATTTTAAGACTACATTCATCGCCACTAACATATGGCATACTAATATCGGTTAATATTATATCAAAATAAGAGTTGCCCTCTTTATCAAGGCTTTGTTTATAAATATTTATCATTTCGATACCATCGCTTGCTTCGACAACAATTGCCCCGCAGGATTCCAAGTGTCTCTTAATTAAGACTCGATTAATTTGTTGATCATCTGCAAAAAGAATTTTTTTGTTAACAAGTATTTTGCTATATTCATCTTTTTCTCCGACATATTTTACTTCATCATCAAAATCTAAGAACCACTTGGTAATGCTTCGATAGAATATTCTTTCTGGAGATGACTTACTTAAATAACCGCTAAAATTATTCAAAGCATTTTCAGTCACAATTAATTTATTAAATGTATCCTTATCGAGAGAGGTTAAAGCAATAATTGGAACCTCTTTATTAAATTCACGAATCTTTTTACTGGCTTTTATTCCATCAATTTCAGGCATTTGAATATCCATCAAAACCAAATCATAGCAATTGTTATTGATAAATTTGTCAATCGCTTCTCGACCTCCCCTAGCAACATCGCAGGTAATTTTTGATAAATTTTTATTAATTCTAGCTTGACCGGTAAGTAAATTAATAAGCTGATCATCGACCAAAAGAATTCTTTTTCGATTACACTCTATTTGAGCCATTTCAATATCTTCCTTGGATAGTTGAGGAAATAATAGCGAAAATTTTGTCCATTTCCCAAATTCTGATTCGCAAATAATATCTCCTCCAAGCATTAACATGTTTCTTTTACAAAATGCTAATCCTAAACCCGTTCCATCAATTTTTCCTGAGGTATAAAAATCATCAAATAATCGAGAAATAGAATTTGATGAAATTCCAGGTCCATTATCTAGAATATAAACTGAGTTATAATTGACCCCGTCAAAAAGCCTCTTTTCAACACCAATATTAACCATAAAATCATCCGATCTGCTATAATAGAGCGCATTTTTTAATAAGTTAAAGATGATGTAGTTGAACCTTTCAGGCACAATTTTTAAAAATATACTTTTATCATTGATTTGATGATATTTAATTTTTTTCTTCTCATCTTCATTTTTATAAGCATATTTTTCTAATATCTTTGGTAAAATATTATCTGGATTTAAATATTTTATTTCGTGCGGATATATCTGTTTTTCACTCAAATCATTGAGGATGATATTAATAATATTATTAGCATTGTTAATTGATTCGCTAATTTTATGAGTAAGATTTTGTAAGCTAGATGAGCTCAATAAATTCTGATTTTTAGAACCCGCATATGGTGTTATCTGATTATTTTTTTCTATATTTGTGGCCATGTCTTTTATTTCCATTCCAACTAAATTTATAGCATTAAGAGGATTTTTTAGCTCATGGGCAATTGAACCGGCAAGTGATTTAAAAATTTTAGCTCTTTCTTCTGATGCTAGACCCTTGGCATTGCTGTAACTAAAAATAAGTCCTGAAAAAGTTGCAAATGCAAAGGCTGATATATAAAGCAATATATCGAGAGGACCGGAGTTGTAAGGCATAATTATTACATCGTAACCAGAACCTCCTTTGAAAAATAAAATATGAATCACAAAGGCACATACAACCCCAATGGTCAAATCAATCAAAAATATCAGCCAGTTAGGAACAAGCATTATCAAAATGTAAAGCATTATGACATCCCAAATGAACCAAGTTTTAATAAAATAGTTATTGAGCGATGTGAGTGTTATGAGGAATGACAAGTTATAAATCAGCATGAAATGCCAATAAAATGGAAATAATGGCTTAAGTTTTTTAGGCCAATAATCTTTTGTAGCTAAAGATAAACAAATAAGGCCGGCAGATATCTTTAAGGCCATGTTATCCCATGGCATATTAAAAATGTAGATATGAATAGCTGCAAATAAAGGATGTCCAAAACTTCCAACAATTACCAGAGCTTTTAAGTTATAATTATTAATGGTTGTACCTTTGTAAAACGCATTCTTTAAGTAAGATTTTAGATCAAATTTCAATTTAGAATTAGTCTCCCCCTGAGCAAAATATAATAAACAAAAATATAATGAGCGAAATATAAATGATGCGACTAATATTAATTTTCTAATGATGATAGAAGTCTTATAAAGCCAACAATATGGCAAAAAATTATTTATCCTGATAGCATAAAACAAAAGTTTTATTTGGAATTTTTTTTTTAAATATTTTGCTTCTGTTCAAAAAAACGACAAATAAAATAAAATATAACCCAACTAAAATTGGGTTTGTAAAAATAAAAATTGTTTGGCTAAAAATTTTTTTGAGATACTAAAATTTATTTCAACTTCGTGACTATAAAATTTCGCGAACAAAAATTATCAAAGTCCAATTTTAATATCCATAAATTAATAAATTTACACTTAATCATTGTGAAAAGTAATTTAACACTAATAAGAAATCTCGAACCCGACCACGTCAGATCTTTATTACCAAAAGAAGGTGGTTTTGGTTTCTTATTTCACGCAACCGACTGGAAAACTCTGGATTTTATCTTTCATAATGCAAAAGAAAGAAGTCCGTCATTTGAAAAAGAGCTATGGGATTGCAAGCCTTTTGTACCCTCTTTTATTAGTGACGGAAATAGTCTAGTGGGAGTTAATATTGTTATGCCAATTCCGATTGATATATGGATTGGAAATTCAAAAGGGCTTAGAGAATTTCGTGAAAAACAATTTTTTCCAGCTCTAGAATTGGCAAATAAATGTAATCTTAAAATGGTTGCAATGGGCGCATCTACTCCTTACGTATGCAATTACGGCAAGCTCCCAAGGCCGTTGGCTAATCCTTTAATCACAACTGGACATGCTGCAACTGCGGCCACTTTAAAAAAATGGGCAGTTCTCGCTTCAAAAGAAACAAACTGTGATTATAAAAAAATTAAATTGGCAATTTTTGGTGCAGCAGGAAGGCTTGGAAAAGCTGTAAGTCAGTTTGTAGCTTATTCAGATCCACCACAAGAAATAATTTTGATCGACCTTCAAAACAAAGTCGGTTTACTAAAAACACAAGCGAATGAACTTCTCAGTTTAACCAAGCGTAAGGATTTAAAAATTTCCATTTATTGCTTTGGATCATTAACCGCTATGCCAAAATTTGATGGCGCTATTTTGGTTAGCAATAATAGCGTTTCGTATCTTAACGAACATGATTTAGGAACGGCAAAATTTTGGATTGATGATTCACACCCCCGCGCCGCAAGTCTTGAAGCAGAAATTGGCTCGCGAAACAAAACTTTATATGTTGAATGCTATACGAGAGGTCCAGAAGGTTTTAACACTGATTTCCCTTTTAGACTGCCTTCGTCGCAGGATTGCTACACTTGTTGTGCAGAAGGTTACATTTCTTGGAAAGAAGGAATCAGAGAAGATTTTATTACCGGAATTCCTGAGGTCAAAAAAATTGAGTATGTTGATAATTTACTAAACAAATACCAATTTAACCTCGGACCTTTTTCGGGAAAAAATGGACAAATAATTAATCACCAAATTAAAAAAATAATATAATTTTATCCCTCATAATACCATATAAATCATGGCGAGAGAAGTCATATAATTATTTCTTCAAGATTAATACTTAAAGTTTTTTTAGATCTAAATCAAAACTCTCGGCAATATGATTTACGAGATTTTGATTAACAATTCCACTAACCGCTTTTAACGCCTCATCACGAGTCATAAGACCTTCTCTCACATCTCTAGCCAATGGAATAACATAAGGATGAAGATTGTATTTTTTTTGATGGATTGCAATTCCAAGAGAATTTAGTTGGCAATTTGTTGAACATGAATCGGTACTTTTGGTTTTTCGCCAATCAAGCTCTCTTTCAATCGTTTCATAAACTTCATGCTCATTATATTTGTTATATTCAAAGAAAGGCACAAGATTCATTCTGGCGATTTTCAATTTTATCCACAAAGAAGCATCCAAAGCATCTATAGCATCTTTTTTTCCAAGAGTTTTCAAAAGATTTATCATCGGCGCTATCATGTATTTATGAGCATCTCCCAAGCCATCAAATTTTGATTTAAGATCATATTTCTTTTGCCTTAACTGGCCGGGTGTAGTTCCAACCACAACATTTGGAATATTTTTTTCGGCAGCAAGTTTAAAAGAGTGTAAAGCAATTTGAGTAAAGCACGGCCAACAAGCATGACCAATCATGAAAGCTAATTCTTTTGATCTCTCGTGAATTCCAGAATTTTGAAAACTGGCATTAAATATTGTTTTATTTAGATTCCACGAAGGTTTGTATACAACATGATCGACATTAATTTTTTTTAAAACTCTATCGATATTAGCGTAGGTTTCGGGTGGGATAAAGTGGTTATCAAAAGTAAAAGCTAAAACTCTCAATTTGTAATGATTAGCTAACTTATAGAGCATGTAGGTACTATCCTTCCCACCGCTATAAAGAACCATGCAATCATAAGGATGTTTTTTACTAACTTTTAATGTCGATATCATCTTTTTTTCAAGAGCTTCGTAATCTCGATCTAAATATTTTTTTTCTTCGTCATAATCATGACAAAAGTTACAAACATCATCACTATCGAATGTTATATTTGGTACCTGAGAAGTTAAAATGCACCTTGTACAAGTTTTTATTTTTTCTGATAAATTTATCATAAAACTGGGGTTAAATTTTATTAAAATTAGGGAACAATTAAATTAAAATGTTTTATAGCTTCTGATAGAATAATTTTTTTTTTAATATGGATTATTAACTATTGTTTATTTTTGGAGCAATTTAAAACTAAAAAAAATTTTATAGAAAATTACGTATTCTAAAAAATTTATGATTTTGTCGAAGATTTTAAATGCTTTTTTAACTCTTCAATTAATTCAAGATAAAGAGATTCTATTTGAAGAAGCGCTTCATTCGCCAATTTCTCATCACTTTTGAGAGCTAAATCTAACTTTTTAATAAAATTGGCAAATTTTTCGGCACCAATATTTGCAAGAATTCCTTTGAGAGAATGAACATAAGGATTAAGCATTTTAATGTTTCCCTCTTCAGTGTGTTTTTTTATTTTCGCTATTATTTCTTGACTATCCTCAATAAACAATTCGATGATTTTGTTTTTTTCTTCGAATGAAAAATTATTTATAAAATTGGTGTTAAAAACTAATTCTTCTTTTGAATTTTGTTTTTCAATATGACGATCTAAATCTATCGATTCAGAGTATATACTGGGGTCAATTTTAATGAAGAAATTCGCTATAATTTTTATTAGATTATCAAAATTATTACCTTTAATAAAATAATCATCAATTCCGGCCTTAAAAAAACTCATTATCATTTCACTTGATCCATCTCCACTTAGAGCAATAATTGGGATTCGATTTCCGTAATAAATTTTATTTGTTTTTTCGATTTTCCTAATTTCTAATGACGCGTCTTCTCCCGATATATAATTCATGTTTATGTCGGTAATTATTGCATCAAAACTTGAAATACCTTTTTCATCGACACTCTTGTTATAAAGGTTAATAACCTCACTGCCATTTCTAGCTTCAACTACAATAATTCCGTATTTTTCAAGAATTTTTCTAGTTATTACCCTATTTAAATCTTGATCATCGGCTAAAATAATTTTTTTACCCACCAAAATTGAAATGATTTTATGATTATCGATTCCAAGATATGAAAAATTATCACTATAATCGGCAATGTTTTTAGCTATGGTTCTAATTAGGTGATTGTTGGGCGCAACTTTACTAATATAATCAACAAAAAAACTTCTCGCTTCTCTTTTATCGAGTTTATTAATGAAAGTTTCATAAGATAACGATGTTGCCGCAATAATTGAAACATTAGCTCTAATTCTTTTTATTCTGAGACTGGCCTCAATGCCGTCAATATTAGGCATTTGAATGTCCATCACTATTAAGTTATATCGATAAGATTCTGCCATCAAAATTGCTTCTTTGCCACTATTAGCTATATCACATGATATTTTGGGCATTAACTTTTCAATTTTGGTTTTTAAGGCAATTAGGTTTATTTTATGGTCATCAACTAATAATATTTTTCTCAATTTATTTATCTCTTGAGCCCTTTGAATTTCCTCGATAGATGGGTAGCTAAAAAGCAGTGAAAATTTTGTCCAGCCCTGACCACCATATCCATATTCAGATTCACAAATTATATCGCCACCAAGGATTTTCATGTTCTTTTTACAAAAAGCTAAACCGAGTCCGGTTCCACCTTTTTTACTAAAAGTTGTGAAATCTTTAAATAATTTAGTAATTTTTGAAGCCTGAATTCCCGGTCCATTATCGGTAAAATTGATGATATTAAACGGTTTATCATTAATGACTCGCTGATCAAAACTAATCTTGATAGTCATATTTGGGAATTGATGTACGTAGTATAGAGCGTTTTTGATGATATTGTTGAAGATAAAATAAAATCTTTGCTTGGTTATTTTAAATAATAAATTTTCAATTTTAGGATCTTTAGTGGTTTCAAATATTATTCTATTGGCGAATGAGGATTGCGGATAATGTCTTTGAATTAAATCAATTATTTCAGTTGTATTTGCGAAATAATATTCGGTCTCATCAATACTTTTTTCTCGTAAATCACTCAAAACTAGATCGATAATATCATTGGCATCTTTAGCTGATTTTGATATGGAATCGACAAATTCAATTAACGAATTTCTTTCGCTATCCGCCAATCTTGAGTTTTCAACAATTTTTTTAACTAATTCGTCATTATAAAGATTTTTTTTAACTAATATAATCTCGTTTTCACTAAGCATAGTCCTTTGGACTTGGTTAATTAGGTTTTCGATTTGAACAATAACCGCATTAATACTATTCAAGGGATTTCTAAGTTCGTGAGCAATTGAACCAGCTAAAGAACGAAAAATAGTTGCTTTTCTTTTTTCAAAATCACCCTGTTTAGCTTTTTCTAGAAATAAAGTACCGCAGATTAGCGCCAGTGGAAGAAGTGTAATAGAATGCTGAAATTCATGAATTGGAGTTGAAATAGAGTAAAGGTTGTTAATTAAAAAAAAGTAATAACCCAAATAAACACCCAAAGATAAAACCACAGAAATTACCACAAAATTTGTGATAAAAAGAATAACCAAAAAAATCATAATAGTTTCGGCCACTATCCATAGCCGAGAAATATCATTCATCAGCATGATATATGTAAAAGTTATTGGCAAAATCCACATAACCCACATATACCAATAAATCATGAATAGTGGTTTAAATTTTTGATAATTTCGTTCAGTTTTATATAAGAAAAATATCACGAGCAAAGAACTGAAGCTGGAGCTAAATCTAAAGAAAACGCTATCAAATTTTTCGTTAAGCAAATAAACATTTACCGCCCAATAAAAAGGATGACCAATAAGAAAAATGATTGAACCAAAGAAAATGTTGTATCTACTTCTCTCATAATCTTCGTTGAGGAACTTAACAACCCTAAGGTATAGTTGATTGAACATTTGGAGATGATTTTAATAAGTTTTTATAATCATAAAATTTGGAATATAAATTACTACCTACAAATATTATTGGATTATTTAAGCTCTTAAAAATTATTCAAAATGCCAATAAAAATGCTCCCCAACAACTGAATGTTGAGGAGCCTTTTTAGTCAGTCCATGAAAAATAATTTTCTAAAACTGCTTTTTGATTGCTAATGAAATAACATCAACAGAGCTATGATATTGTCCGTTTAAAGTACCTTCAAGATTGTTGTTACCCATGGTATTAATATTAATTCTGCCGGTTTTATAAAATTGATGAACATAAGCTAAATCTAATTCTAGATCATTATCAAATTTATGATTTAGTCCTACACTTAACCAGTATTTATTTGATGCTGGAACCCTTGGTTCACGATTTCTATTGTTCATAGCTTCTTTTTCATAAGCCAAGCCAAATCTAAGCAAGTTTTTCTCGTTCAAATTATAGTTAGCGCCAATTGAGTTAAGAATTGAATCATTCCAATTGAAATTGGCCGAACTATTAAAAAGTGGGTTGTCGTAGGCATTTAGGCTAAATTTTTGTAATTTTGACCATCTAGTCCAAATTGAATCAGCAACTAATTGAAAGTCTTTGGAAAGATTATGCGATAAACCTATCGATAAAGATTCTGGAGTGGAAGTTTTAGATTTGAAACGTGATGATGCAACATTTTGCAATTCAGTGTTACCTTTAATGTTATGAACAATCTTTGAGCGATAACCCACACCAATTTTTGTGTCTTGATTTATTTTGAAAGTGGCGCCCAAGTTAAAACCATATCCCATATCATTTCCTGAGGTCTCTGCGATTTGATCCGTAAAAAATACTGGATGCTTTGAAAGTGTTGAAAGTTTTACTTCATAATGTTGGGCAACCAATCCAGCTCCAAGCGATAAATCATCGGAAATTTTGTAGGCAAATGACGGATTAAAATTTAGAGTTTTAATCGAACTATTCAAACTGCGATATTTTCCGGTCCAATCTGCTCGATACGATGTTTTTAAACCAAATGGTGAAGTAAGGCCAAAATTTAAGGATAATTTATTGGAGATTGGCGAAGAAATATAAAATGCTGGAATAAGGTTTTCGCTACCAATATTGCTAGGATCACGACCATTTGTTGAACCAAAAGCATTTGAACCAGTAATGTTGTCGGGGTCAATTTTTAAGTTAAGATAGCTCATTGAAAATATAGCTTCATTTTTCTTGCTTCCAGCGGTTATTGATGGATTAAAAAAACTATCACTAACATCGTGAGAGCCAGTACTTGAACCTGAATAGCTGTTGCCTAAACCTGAAGTTGAATAAATATAAGAAGAGTATCCCCCAGCTAAAGCGTTGGAATAAATTGATGACGAAAGCGCAATCAAAAAGACGGTTTTTTTAATGTGTTTTGTATAATTTTTCATAGTATTAATATTTTATATTAGGATTTGATGATATTTCAGTGTATTAAAAACTTTTAGTAATAGTTATTGCACTTTATTACAAATTTAAATTTAAATATTTTTTATAAACTTACATTATGGTTCTTATTGGAACGCGAAAAAATTATTAAATAATTTGCGAAAATTTACCAACAAACCCACTAAAACCTATTAAATCTAGTTTTAGCAATGTTAGACAATATTTGGTAATTTATTTTAAAGAGATAGTTCAATAAAAATAAATCAAAATTTACATTTT
>RFYG01000031.1 GCA_009925685.1 Pseudomonadota bacterium | reverse complement strand
GTTCAATCATGATTGAACCTTGGCGTATAAGGGTTTGAATGTTGTTTTGTGTTGCGCTATTAAGCCACATTTTTTCATTCATCGCGGGTGCAAAAATTAGTTTTTTATTGCTGGCCAATATAGTTGATGAAGCGAGGTCATCAGCATAACCATTGGCAATTTTAGCAATAAAATCAGCACTAGCGGGTGCGATTACCACCAAATCATTGTAACGCGATAAATTGATATGTCCCATACTGGCTTCGTCATCAACACTAAATAAATCATCGTAAGTTTTGGTTCCAGAAATAGCCGAAACTAGCAAAGGAGTAATAAACTCTTTGGCGCCTTTGGTGAGAATGCAATTAACCTCAAATGAAGCTTTTTTGAGAAGGCGAATCAGCTCGATTGATTTGTAGCAAGCTATGCTTCCGGTGATGATAAGTAAAATTTTTCGATTATTCATAAATCTTTAAAATTTAATCCTTAAAATTAATTCTTTAAAATTTTCCAAGTTTTTTCAGTAATTACGCGCCCGCGAGGGGTTTTTTCGATAAAGCCCTGTTGGATTAAATAAGGCTCGATTGAATCTTCAACGGTATCTTTTTCTTCGCTAATTGCCGATGAAATAGTTTCTATTCCAACTGGACCTCCGCGATAATTTTCGGCAATAAAGCGCAAATAGCGATTGTCGGATGAGTCAAGGCCATTCTGATCAATTTCTAGTTGAGTGAGGGCGTGGTCAGCTATTTGTTGATTAATGGTTTCAAGTTTTGCATTAATTGCAAAATCGCGGACCCTCTTGAGAAGACGGATAGCAATTCTGGGAGTTCCGCGAGCGCGTTTGGCAATCTCTTTGCAGGCTGATATTTCGATGCCGATATTTAAGATTTTACTGTCTCTCTTGATGATTTGCTCGAGTTCGTTTATGTCGTAAAAGTTAATGCGCATTGGGATGCCAAAACGGTCTTTTAAAGGGTTGGCAATTGATCCAAGTCTAGTCGTTGCTCCAACCAAAGTGAATTTCGGTAAATCGATTTTTATGGCTCGAGCCGAAGGTCCTTCGCCAATAATTATATCAAGTTTAAAGTCTTCCATTGCCGAATATAAGACTTCTTCAACATTTTTATTGAGACGATGGATTTCGTCGATAAACAAAATATCGCCAGCTTGAAGATTGGTTAGAATTGAGGCGAGGTCACCAGATTTCGAAATAACAGGGCCGGAAGTGCTTTTAAAACCAACTCCCATTTCATGAGAAATAATTTGCGCTAAAGTAGTTTTACCAAGCCCCGGAGGGCCATAAAACAGCGTGTGATCAAGGCTGTCGCCACGACTTTTGGCGGAGTTTAAAAAAATTTCTAAATTTTCTTTGAGTTTTTGTTGACCAATAAATTCGGATAAAAAACTTGGACGCAAAAAACTCTCATTTTTATCGTCATCAATTTTATGTGGATTGAGCTGAATATTTTGTTCGGTCATTAATTTAGAAAGCTGAAAATTGCGGTTAAAGTTGAGTTGATTGCAAACTTATCGGCAAAATTATATGCCATTTTATTTTAAAGTAAAGTTCGGTGGCGGTGTTTGTATGACTAGAGTTTGTTGGTTATAATTCGGAATTTCAATTTTAAATGAATGAAGACAAAGACGTGGAAAAGTGGTTTTAAAATCTACTTTTTTACCGCCATATTTAATATCATTTAAAATCGGGTGACCAATCTCTTTACAATGAACGCGCAGTTGGTGAGTGCGTCCTGTTATTGGATTAAGTTCGAGTTGCGTAAAATCGTTAAAATTTTTAATAACGCGATAATTTGTGATGGCTTTTTTGCCAAATTCAAAATCTGCTTGAACTTTTTCATTTTTCCCAAGCATTTTTTTGGCAAGCGGAATATCGATAGTTCCAAAGTTTTTTTTAACATGTCCTAAAACCAACGCAATGTAAGTTTTGCGAATGGTTTTGTTTTTGAAGGCCTCAATTAAAAATTCTGAGCTATGGTTGTTTTTGGCGATCAATAATACCCCGCTAGTATCTTTGTCGAGACGATGAACTAACTGATATTTCTTGAGCTTGGCAAAATCATCAACCGAAATATCAATAAGACTCCCACCTTGAGTTGCTAGGCCAGACGGCTTATTGATGGCGATAATATTTTCATCTTCAAAAATAATATTTTGCCAAAATTTTTTTTGTTTTTCGATTGAGATATTGGGTTTGGAAAGCGGATTTTCTTTTCGAAGATTGAGTTTTTCAAAAATTGAGACTTGGTCGCCGATGCTTAATTTATCGTTTATTTGAGCTTTTTTGTGGTTAATTTTAACTTTTTTTTCACGAATTATTTTTTGAGATAATGAAAACGAAATATCAAATTTTTTACACAAAAATTTATCAATTCTTTGAGAGTTATATTCATCACTTATGGTGATTGATAACATTTATGGGAAAATAATTTTTGTTACATGAAAACTCATGGCTAAGAAGCTCACCGATAAAAAAATCGATAAAAATGCATAACCAACCGCAATTAAGACGTTGCCAGAATTAAATAGTCGAAAAAAATCTAACGAAAAAGCCGAGAAGGTTGTGAAGCCTCCGAGTATTCCTGTCAAAACGAAGTGTTTAATTTGGCTAGATGACTCATCGAAATTTCTGATAATAAAATAATAAGCAATGCCAGCAAACATTGATCCAACAACATTGACGGCAAACGTCCCAACTGGAAATTTGCCAAGAATATGCTCAAATCCTTTGCATGATTTAATAAAAATTTCAGAAACTGAGAAGCGCATCACGGAGCCAATTGCACCTCCTAACGCAACTAGAAAGATATTATGTAACATTTTATATGAACTTTTTGAGCTTATGGACTAAATCAGTTTTTTCCCACGAAAAACCTCCATCATCATCCGGCTCCCGACCGAAGTGCCCATATGAAGAAGTCCTCTTATAAATTGGCTTATTTAATTGTAAATAATTTCTTATGCCACGCGGAGATAGGTCTACCAAGTCTTGAATAATTTTTACCAAGTCTGGTTCGAGTATTCCTGATTTTGAAGAGTTGTGAGTATTTATAAAAAGTGATAATGGTTGAGAAATTCCAATGGCATATGCAATTTGTAGGGTGCATTTTGAAGCCAAGCCTGAAGCTACAATATTTTTGGCGAGGTATCTTGCCATATAGGCCGCAGACCGATCGACTTTGGTAGGGTCTTTGCCAGAAAAAGCTCCTCCACCGTGAGGAGATGCTCCGCCATAAGTATCAACAATAATTTTTCGACCAGTCAAGCCGGCATCGCCATCGGGACCTCCAATCACAAAATTACCGGTTGGATTAACAAGAAATTTTTCTTCAGGGCACATCCAACCTTCTGGAATTGTGGCTTTGACAATTGGGTAAATAATTTCGCGGACTTCTTGTTGCGTGTAGCCTTGAGGATGTTGAATTGAAACTAAAATATTGTCGGCCCCGACGGGTTTTTGATCAACATATTTTAAGGTTATTTGACTTTTGGCATCGGGTCCCAATCGGGGAATTTTTTGTTGGCGAACAGCACTGCGAATATTTTGTAAAATGCGATGAGCATAAAAAATTGTTGCGGGCATTAGCGCCGGTGTTTCATCGCATGCATACCCAAACATAATACCTTGATCGCCGGCACCCTCATCTTTGTTAATATTGGCATCAACTCCGCGAGCAATATCAGGAGATTGGGCATGAAGTAAATTGGTAATTTCAACATTTTTCCAATTAAAGCCGTCTTGCTCGTAACCAATGTCTTTGATGGTTTGGCGAACTATATTTTCAAAATCGTTTTTGGCAATTTCGGGCGCACGAATTTCGCCACCGATTATAACTCGATTAGAAGTCGCAAAGGTTTCAATTGCGAGTCTTGATTGATTATCTTTAGTTAAATACGCATCGACTAGGCTATCAGAAATTTGGTCACAAACTTTATCTGGATGACCATCAGACACTGATTCTGATGTGAATAAGTAATTGCTATACATGAATAAGTAATTGATTTTAAATTATGGAAGGCTTTCCAAAAATTTTAAAGAAGCTAGAAGGACTTTAAATAACCAATGCGAAATGTTGTATAATTGGCATCAAGTAGTCCGATTTTTCCAGCGTAGCGTTGCGCTGATAGACGAATAAAATCGCCACCAAGAGGAGAAATTTGCGCTCCAATTCCGTACAAAAACATAGTTTGATGAGATTTTTTTTCAACCTTTGCACCGCCGGTTGGAGTGTAATGAAGCTTGCTACCAATGTCAACAATTCCACCTTCAAAGAATAATTCCGCTCTTTTGGTAATAATTGGCAAAAATAGCAAGGTTGTAGCATTGAATTGGTCTGATTTATATTTTGCTTTATCTTGTAAGGATTGAAAGCCATTTAAACTATCATTTTTAAGAGAGGTTTGTGACCAATTTAAATTAAATCCCAAGTATTTTCCGATGCGAAGATGTCCACCAAAAGCAATATCATCGAATTGTTTTAGGCTATCAACAAAATCATTCTGATTTTTAAAATCGGAATTAATTGATTTGCTCGATAAAGCGGATTTGCTGAGTTCGACAGTTATAAAAGTATCGGCTAGTGGGCTCAAAATCCCAGCTTTCGCGATGGATATTTCAAAAAATAAAATCGATAAAATCGTAAGAAATTTTTTCATGCTATGCATAAATTTGTAGTTAATAATTTTATGAAAATTGGTAAGAAATAAGGAAGCTTTAAAAAAAGCGAAGTTAAAGCACAAGATTTTATATGACAAGATTAATTCGGGTAATAACTTCAGTTTTTCCCAAAAGATCAACAACATCAAATATTCCGCCGGCAGAAGCCGATGAAAAGGTTAGAGCGATCCTAAGAACCGGACCAAAATCTTTAATTTTTAAATTATGTTGTTTGCAAAAATTATCTAATGAATTTTTGATATTATCGTGATTCCAATCGACAATTTCTTCAAAAATAATTTTTAAATTTCTGAGGATTTCAATTTTTTCAACGATAATTTTTGAATCTGTTGAATTTATTTCGTGGCGAAAATTTTCTTGATAAACTCGGCATATATCGGCCAATTGCGTTAGAAGCTCCACTTTTTCTTTTGAAAAACCAATAACCTTCAATAGTTTTGATTTTTCATTGTCAGAAAATGTTAGTAATTGTTGGTTTTTAATTAAAACAACTAGTTCTTCACTAGATTTATTTTTAATATAATTTTTGTTAAGAAAATTTAGTTTGGCAAAATCAAAGCGAGATGGTGATTTGCCGATATTTTTTATATCAAAAAACTCAATTGCCTGCTGATCAGAAATTATCTCGTCATTGCCATGAGACCAGCCCAGCCTGAGAAGATAATTGCGCATTGCTTCGGGTAAATATCCCATTTTCATGTATTCAATGACCGAAGTAGCCCCGTGCCTTTTCGACATCTTGGCGCCATCTTGGCCATGAATAAGTGGAATGTGGGCGAATTGTGGGATATTCCAACTCATGGCTTCATAAATAATTTTTTGGCGAAACGCATTAGTAAGGTGGTCATCACCTCGAATTACGTGAGAAATATTCATATCATGATCATCAACAACAACTGCTAACATGTAGGTTGGAGTGCTATCGTTTCTGAGTAAAACCAGATCATCAAGTTCAGAATTTTTGACTTCAATTTTACCTTGTACCAAATCATCAATAATCGTCGAGCCATCTTGAGGGGCTTTGATCCGAATAACTGGTTTAATAGTTGATGATTGCGAAAGCGTTTTGTTGCGCCATGGGCTTTTAAAGCGAAAAACCTCCCCTTTTTTTTCAGCAAATTGACGCATTTCTTCAAGCTCTTCACTTGAAGTATAACATAAATATGCTCGATCATTTTCAAGAAGTTGACGAGCTATTGAGATATGGCGTTCAACGTTGTTGGATTGAAGAACGTAATTTTCATCGTGCTTTAAACCAAGCCAATTAAGACCTTCTATAATTGCGGTAATGGCTTCGGGGCTTGAGCGGTCTTTATCGGTATCTTCGATTCTAAGTAAAAATTTTCCATTATTATGTTTGGCAAAGAGAAAATTAAAGAGTGCAGTTCGAGCCCCTCCGATATGAAGATATCCAGTGGGTGAGGGGGCAAATCTAACGATTACAGACATGAAAATAACTAAGAAAATTAACTAAGAAAATGTAATAAAATTAATAAACTTCAAAAAATAATAATATCAGAATTTTAATTTATTGACTTTGGATTTTAACAATAGCAAATTAAAAAAAACAAATTTTTATCCGATGACAAAACCAATTACTCCCAATAATCCAACCCAAAATATTGCCCAAAATCCGACTTCATCTGGCCCAGATATCGGAAGCAAATTGCTTGATAAAAAAGTTATTTCTGATGATCAATTAAACATTGCAATTAAAGAGCGCGAAAGGCTTGGAAATGCCAAAAGTTTAGGTGTGATTTTGGTTGATATGGGTTTCGTTTCCGAGGGTGCTTTAGGAGAAATTTTAAACGAGTCAGCAGGTATTAAAAAGTTTGATTTAAAAGCCTCAATTGTTGATTCAAAATTAGTAAAAAAAATTCCCAAAGATTTTGCGGTTCACAATAAATTAATACCAGTTTCCCATACTTCAGATTCGATTTTAGTTGCGATGGTCGATGTTTTTGACATCATCGCCATTGATCAAATGCGTAGGTTTTTTCCGCCCAATTTTAGAATAGATCCAGTTTTCGTTGCCGAAACTGAGATCATGCAAGCCATTGACCAATATTACGATTATGAGATGTCTATCGAAGGTATCTTAAAAGAAATCGAGAGTGGCGGTGCTGCAAAAATTACTGATGAGACCCAGCTTAGGGGTGATTATAAAAGTCCAATGGTGCGTTTAGTTGATGCGGTTTTAAATGATGCTGTTCACCACGGAGCCTCGGATTTACACTTTGAGCCCGAAGCGCAGTTTTTGAGGATTCGATACAGAATTGACGGAAAGATGGTGCAAATCCGAAGCATTCACAAAGACTATTGGTCAGCAATTGTAGTGCGAATTAAGATTATGGCGGGCATGAATATAGCGGAAACCAGAAAGCCTCAAGATGGTCGAATTGAAGCCGAAATTTTGGGAAGAAAAATTGATTTTCGTGTGTCAACTCAACCAACAATTAATGGCGAGAATATTGTTATGCGTATTCTTGACGAAAAGCAGTCAGTTATGACGCTCGATAAATTAGGTTTTTCTGAACATTGCATAAATATTTTAAAGAAAATTGTTAAAAGACCCGAGGGTGTTGTGATTTTGACGGGTCCAACCGGCTCTGGTAAGACTACAACGCTATACACCGTATTAAACTACATTAACTCGATTGATAAAAATATCATGACTCTTGAAGATCCGGTTGAATATCATATTCCGCTAATTCGGCAATCGAATATTAAAAGTGATATTGGTATGGATTTTGCTACTGGAATCAAGGCCATTCTTCGTCAAGATCCCGATGTTATTTTAGTCGGTGAGATTCGTGATAAAGAAACAGCAATTACTGCCATTCAAGCTGCGATGACAGGTCACCAAGTGTATAGCTCCCTTCACACTAATGATGCCTTAAGCGCGATTCCCCGTCTTATGAATATTGGTGTTCCAAACTATTTAATGTCGGGTTCGTTAATCGGAATAATCGCTCAAAGACTTGCTCGAAAATTATGCAGTCATTGTAAAGTTGAAGCCCCAATTGACGATTTTGAAAAAAAACTACTCGGAGAACGTTTTGCCTCAGTTACAAAATTATATAAAGCTGTAGGTTGCGAAAAATGCTCTGGAACTGGTTATAGAGGTCGTATGGCGGTCTCAGAAATTTTACCTTTTGACCGCGAACTTGATGAGATGGTTGTCCAAGGAAAAACTCGCAAAGATATGCATAAATATGCCCTCGAACAGGGTTTTATTCCTATGGTCGAAGATGGTCTTGAAAAAGTTGTTCAAGGTTCAATAGACTTAAAAGAATTAATTAGGGTTGTTGACTTGACAGACAGAATGTAGTTACTAGATTTTTGAATTGGTGATATATTAACCCTTTTTTTTTCTTGTCATGAAATCAGCTACACTTTCATCTAAACTAAACCGTCAAAATTTGGTAAACCGTCAAAATTTGGTTCCGCAAGAATTGCTTCAAGAAAAGCCATATGTCGAAACTACCAATCAAATTGAAGTTAGTGTTTGGCCTGAATTTATCGACAAAAAAACTAATGTTTTAGGGGATCTGTTTATCTGGGCTTATCACGTTCGAATCTTCAATAAAAGTGCTTCAGAAATAAAGCTCGTATCGCGTTTTTGGCGAATTATTGATGAGTTCGCTAATGTTCAAGAAATTGAAGGCGAAGGTGTGGTTGGAGAACAGCCGGTAATACTTCCCAATTCATCATATCAATATTCAAGTGGAGTCCACCTTAAATATCCATCGGGCATAATGTCTGGAAAATATATTATAAAAAAACTCAATAATGACGAAGTTATCGAAATTAAAATCCCCAATTTCTCTCTTGATATTCCAAGCGCTAAAAAAATTCTTAATTAATAATGATCGTTTTGGCTTTTGATTGCTCATCCTCAATGTCGATCGCTCTTATTAAAAATAATAAAATTCTTGAGGAAAAATTTTTTGAACATCAGGCAAAGCACTCGGAATTATTAATTCCAGAGATTAAAGGACTCTTAATTCAGCATGATTGCGATTTTAAAGATTTAAATTTGGTTTTGGCAACCAACGGTCCAGGAAGTTATACGGGTTTAAGAGTGGCTTTGTCGGCATTAAAAATGCTAAAAATTGGATTAAAAATTTCATGTTTAACCGCCAATTCTTGTGCAGTTATCGCTCAAAAATATATCAATCAACATCCGCATATCAAAGTTGTAATACAAGGCAATATTGGCGAAATATATTTTGCCGAATATCAAAGAAAAAACAATACCGTTCAAGAGCTTACCAAGCCTTTAATTACTGATTTAGATACGGTTTACAAAAACCTAAAAGATGATGATTTTTTATGCGGTTCAGCCAATAATTTATTCACAAATCATAGTTTAAAATCCAATTCTTTAGATTTAATTTTAGCGCGAGATATTTGGATTTTAGGTGAAAAAAATCTTAATTATGTCGAGGTTAATCAAATAAGTTTCAACAAAGATATTTTATTTGATCAAATCTCACCTTTATATTTGCGGGATCCAAAGATATCCGTTAGAAAATAAATATTAGAAAATAAATAAGTTTTTTAGAAATATTAAAAATTCAGCAGAAAAATATTTTTTAAGATCTAATTTTGTTTTGAAAATTTTGCTGAAAAATAGAGAGATTTTTTGGAGGCCAGGGCCGGAATCGAACCGGCGCATAGAAGCTTTGCAGGCTTCTGCATTACCACTTTGCTACCTAGCCTTTGAAGCAAAAGAACAGTCAGTTTAACAAAAATACAAACTAAAAATCAAGTTAACATTTATTGAATCAACCATTTACTTAAAATATCAAAAAATGAAATCAAAAAATTCTAACAATAAATTGCACAAACAAAATTTTCTTAACACGCCAGAGCGTCTAGAGTTAAAAAAATATTTTGATATTTGCCATATTTCTGCTCAAAAATTGCGTAAACAAATCAAAAATTCTGAAATATTATCTCTAAATATTGTTCAACAAAATGACGATTTAAAAGAGTTTAAAAAACTTGCTAAATTATCCGAAGGGTACAAAAAAGTTATTATTTTGGGGGTTGGCGGTTCTAGTCTCGGTGGTAAAACTTTATGTTCACTTAAATTTCAAAATAGAATTGAATTTATTGAATCAATCGACCCAGTCACAATCAACAATCAAATCAAAAACATCGATTTTGAAAACGCATTTTTCATAGTTATAAGTAAGTCGGGAGAAACCATCGAAACTATTTGCCAAACTCTAATTATCATTGAGCAATTTAAGCTCCGAAAAATCAAAAATTTCGCGCAACAATTTATTTTCATTACCGAATCAAAAAATAATTCAATTGGCAAAATCGCACAAAAAATTAACGCCAAAATTGCTTCTCATCCAACTAAAATTGGCGGTCGATATTCATGCTTTTCAATTGTCGGTTTATTGCCATCGATAATTGCCGGAGTTAATGTGTCCGATATTCGTGATGGAGCAAATTTGATGCTTGAAAATTTTTTGCGTGATGACGAAATTATTTTATCCTCGGCCGTGCAACTTAAACTCTATGATCAAGGCTATATAAACAACGTTATCATGCCTTATATTGATGATTTTAAAAATTTTACCGATTGGTATCGCCAACTTTGGGCCGAATCTTTGGGTAAAAATTCGTTTGGCTCAACTCCAATAAATTCAATGGGAACGATTGATCAACATAGTCAATTGCAACTTTATCTTGAAGGAAATCGCGATAAATTTTTTAATTTTATCATCTCTAAAAATCATAAAAATGATTTTAAAATTAAAGATTTGGCGGGGTGCGAAACTTTGTTTGGCGGAAAAAAACTTTCTAAAATTCTTGAGGTTGAACATCAAACGACTATCGAAGTTTTAAATCAAAAAAAATTGCCAATTCGTATTTTTGAAATTGATGATGTTAATGAAAAAGTTATCGCAGGATTGATGATGCAAATGTTCTTGGAAACCATAATTATAGCCTATGCAAAAAAAATTAATCCATTTGATCAGCCAGCGGTTGAGCTTAGAAAAAATTTAGCGAAAGAAATCTTAAAAAAGAATTAATCTTTGTTCATGTTTACGCCAAAAATCATAAAAAGTTTAGTCCAAATTTATAAAAAAAATCCTTATAAAATATTATTGATTATTGCCTTTTTGAGCTCCTTCTTGGCACTTTTTATGGCCTATATTTCACAATATTTTTTTGGTTTAGAGCCCTGCATTTTATGTTATTATCAACGCAAACCTTTTTTTGTTGTACTAGCAATTTCTTTGTTAGCACTTTTGTTGAAGTCGAAAAGATATTTAAAAATTGCTACAATTTTATGTGCTTTAACTTTTTTTATTAATGCCGGAATCGCTTTTTATCATTCGGGAGTTGAGTTTAAGTGGTTTGATGGCCCAAAAACTTGTGCAACACAAAATCTAGAGAACATATCTGATTTAGAGCAACTCAGGCAGACAATTTTATCAACTAAGGCGATTCGATGCGACGAACCGCAATTTTATTTTTTAAAATTAACGATGGCGAATTGGAATTTTCTGTATTCCGCTGGGTTATTTTTATTAATGTTAGCAATTTTAGTTCAAGAAAAATTATCTAAAAAATATGAGACAAAATAAACCGCAAACAATTAACCAAATCGCTCAAGAAGTCTACAAAATTGTTGGTCAAGAGGCTTTAAAAAGTTTTGCTAAAATTATTTATATTGCTGGTGGAATTGATGGAAAGCAAAACTCCGCATCAAATTTTAATGACAAATCCGCTCAAGAAATTTTGGATACTAGGCTTTCTTTGGAGCAACTCGATGCAAATTTTCAAGAAAATATTTTTAAAAAATATCGAGGCCAAGGCGTTGAAAGGCAGAATATAAGTAGCGGTTCTTTTGGTGGCGAAGATAGGTCGGCGATAATTGAATGTTTCAAACAAGTTGGATTTATCGACAAAGTTGAGCCCTCGAGAAAAAATTATGACGAGGTTTTGGTTTTAGGAGCCACAATGATTGGCGTTAAATCAAGAATCGATGATTTGAAGGTGCTAGATTTAGAATATAAAAAAGTTTCTTTTTTAACGGGCGAGAGAGCTTTGTGGATGGATAGTCCTTCGGATAATTTTGAAGATGATAAAATTGCTCAAAATTTGTTGGTTCAAAGATGCGATAATGATGAGGTAACTTGCGCTTCGATTGATGAAAAAATGCAAGAAATTAAAAACTTACATAAACAAGAAAAAGGAAGCGATATTTCGGTTGGAGATTTGAGAAAAGCGGTTGAGGAGTTTTATACAAAGCAATATCTAGAGCCTAAAAGGCAAAAATTTCCGACCGAAGCTGACGGCATCGAATATATGTTTAAAAAAGATCAATTTTTTGCCAGTCGAAATGTGCGCTGTATTTATGCTAAAAAATCTCCCGAAAAGCCTAGAGTAGACACTTTAGACACTGTTAATGAGTGGTTCAAAGAATTTGAAGAAGTTGCAAAATCTGACGTTTCACCTTCATATAATTGTATCGTCATCTCGGATCAGCCACATTTAAAGGCGCAATCGCAAGCTTTTACTTTAATTTCTGACACAAAAAATATTGAAATTGAAGTCGTGGCCAAAGGTTATGAAAATCCTAAGGCAGAGCTGTTGCTTACTGAAATGGCCGGTACTTTGAATCGAAAAAAAATAATGCTCGAAAGATTTGCGCAACAAGATTCTAAGTCGAGTTCTTTGCCTTCTTTGGCACCTTCTTCTGGAAGCGCCTCTGGAAGTCTGCCTAAAGAACCTCTGATCCAAAATTCCCTATAAGGTATAATTAAATAAGGCGGGCAAAAATTTATCCATATAACATTAAATATTTTTAACTATGAATCCATCAACTTCAAAAGCACCTCCAAGCCCATCTTCAAGTGCAACTTCAAGATTACCTTCAAGCCCATCTTCAAGTGCAACTTCAAGAGTACCTTCAAGCGCATTTTCAAGTGCAACTTCAAAAGCACCTCCAAGCCCATCTTCAAGTGCAACTTCAAGTAAATTGCCACATCCACTATCTGCGCAATATCCTAGACAAGAACATGATAGTAGAGCGTTATCGTTGGTTAAACTTAACGCTAATCTTGAAGAAAATTCTCAAGTTATTTCCGATAAAATCTTTCTTTGCCTGTTTGACAAAGATGATGGATTAGTAGAAACTATTAATAAATTAATCTCTAATCATGAATTTGATAGGGATTCTATGGAGCACTTGTTAAAGAAAATTTCATCAAAATTACATTCAGATTTTAAAAAAATTTCGCTTCAAGAAATTTTTGCAGAGGATATCGATGATGGTGAAAAAATTTTATCTAAAAAAAAATATGAAGATTTTTTTAATAAAATTACTCATGGCCAAAAAATAAAATCAAAAATAGAAACACTTAATGAACGCGACCTCGTTAAAGAGAAAAAACTTTCTTATGAAACTGGCCAAGATGCGTTAATTTTATTGATGAAGCTAAATAGAGCGGTTAAAAATTTATCGAAATACTTGCGCAATATTAATATAATCAATGAAGCGACCAATAAAGAATGCTTGCAAACAAGTTTGTCGGAGTTTTTGGATGGAAATAATCAAGAATTATTTTCTAAACTAGGAAATTTTTATACGGATACCATAGACAAAATCACTTCGTTGCAATTAGCTGATGAAAAATCGGCGAGCTCTGATTTTTCGTTAAGATATTCGAGTTCTAAATTAGCTAAAAAAGCTCCAGCCAGTTTTAATTTTGGTCATTGTAGAGGGCAAAT
>RFYG01000004.1 GCA_009925685.1 Pseudomonadota bacterium | reverse complement strand
GATAAATTTTTTTTTATTTGGGAGGACTTTTTAAAGTTTTCTAGGATAAGTTGCGTATCAATTTCATTCATAGCAACGAAATTTTTTTTCAAGAACAACCGCGCAAGAATAAACATCTTCAAAGATTTTCATCTTATCAATTTCAACTTTTGCTCGATAAATTTGAGGATAATTGTGCATCGAAAGTAAAATATCATTTGCTAAGGATTCAATTAATTTATATTTTTTTTCTTTAATAATTTTTTTAATGTTGTTGTAAATAACTTCATAAGAAACTGTGTCTTCAATGTCATCGCTATGAACAGATTTCTCGTCGTCGGTTTCAATTTCAATGTTGATAATTAGTTTTCGTGAAAAGTTTTTTTCCCACTCGTAGACGCCTATATTACAATCAATTTCGAGATTTTTAATTTTAATTAACATGATTTAAATTATTGCTTGCGTGAGTAAATTTCATACCTATAAAATTATAAAAATTTTTTTTTACAAATTATAGTAAAATTTTTGTTTCGGATAGTTTAATGAACAAAATTATTGATATTCAGAAATATCAAAAAAAACAACTAAATTCTCGTAAAATGCTTTTCGTTTCAATGCTGGTAGGTCTTGTTATAGGCTTAATACTTTGGAAATATTTTGTCGAAAATATTGCTAATTATGATGTCAAAATTCCTGCATCAAGCAATATTAGCTTCAATAATATGGAGCCAAAAGCCCTTCTGGCCTCTGATCTTGCAATTGAATTTGAAGAATCTGATAACCAACCAATTTTGCTTTATATTTTTACAACTTGGTGTCAGGCCTGTTCAAAAAATTACCCAATTATTAATGAAATTGCTCGTGAATTTCAAAATACCGAATTAAAAGTTTTGGCAATTGCAATTGATAGGGACCTTGAGCCTCAGAAGCTCAAGCACTATTTAAATAATTACGGTGAAAATTATTTTACTCCAAATTTTTTATCTTCAAAAAATGGTTTTGTTGAACTTCTAAATAAAAAAAATATCAAATATAGTGGCCGAATTCCATTTGTAGTTCTTTTGTCAAGAGAGGGTGAGGTCGTTATGAAATACAGTGGAGTTAAAAGTAAAAACTATCTTCGAAATAAAGTAATCAAAGAATTATATCCAAATTAAGTTCATGAATTTTATTAATCCAAAACTCGAAATTAAGTTATTTGATACCCTAACTAATAAAATTCAAATTCTTAAAACAATCGAAAAAAATGTTTTAAAAATGTATGTTTGTGGACCAACGGTTTATGATCGTCCACACCTCGGGAATGCTAGATCGATAGTGGTTTATGATTTGTTTTATCGATTTTTTTTACAAGTTTTTGAAAAAGTAATTTTTGTTCGCAACATAACCGATGTAGACGATAAAATTAACAATTCTGCCAAAGAACAAAATATTTCAATTCAACAACTCACTTCAAGAATTATTGAATATTTTTACCACGATATCAATGCCCTTAGGGTTTTAAAACCAAGCTTTGAGCCCAAAGTTACCGAAAATATCCCCGAAATAATTGATTTAATTCAGAAGCTTCTCGACAAGAACCGCGCCTATATTGCCAATAATCATATTTTATTTGATGTTTCAAGTTGTGCTGATTATGGAAAACTTTCTAATCGCAAAATTGATGAATTGATCTCCGGTGCAAGAGTTGAAATCGCTGATTATAAAAAAACTCCGCTTGATTTTGTGTTATGGAAACCAAGTGATGTCGACGATGACCCCTCATCTATTTTTGATAGTCCTTGGGGCAAGGGAAGACCGGGTTGGCACATCGAATGTTCGGCAATGAGTTTAAAATTTTTAGGTGAAAATTTTGATATTCATGGTGGTGGGGCGGATTTACAGTTCCCGCATCATGAAAACGAAATTGCTCAAAGTTGTTCGGCAAACCATGGCTCTAACTATGCTAGCTATTGGGTTCACAATGGCTTTTTAACAGTTGAAGGCCAGAAAATGAGCAAGTCTTTGAAAAATTTTGTAACAGTTTTTGATCTGTTAAATCGTGGTATAAAAGGCACCGCAATTCGCTTGATGCTTTTGTCTTCTCACTATCGTAAACCTTTCGATTTTAATCAAAAAATTCTTGAAGATTCACAAAAAACTTTAGAAAAATTTCATGAGATTTTGTCAGTAAATGAGGTCAAAATTGCCTTAAAAAATTCTCAAAACATATCGCCAGAAATACTAGAATTTCTTGCCGATGACCTAAATTTTTCAAAGGTAATAGCTTTTATGCATAATCAACTTAAAACCCTAAAAGCTCACAAGAATAGTGAATTATTTACAAAATATATTTGCAATCTTAGCTTTCTTGGAATACTTGACGAATCTATGATTATTAACGACTCGGCCACTTACGATGAATTAGACTTGAACTTTATTAATGAGCAAATAACGCTACGCCAGAAATTTAAGGCTGAAAAAAAATATGCCGAGGCTGATGAAATCAGAAAAAATTTGTTGAATTTTGGTGTTATCATTGAAGATAAACCTAACAATCAAATCGCATTTAATTTTATCAAAAAATAGTGATTATCCAGAATTTATTTTTTTATTTTAGAGCCTGTATTCAAATTATTTGCTTCAATTTGCGAGATATTTTGAGCATATAACGAGTTAAATTTTTTCAGATAATTTAACTCTATCTGGAGAAAAATTAACGATAGTTAGATGCCTCAAAAGAACCGCAAAGTGACGCAAATAGAAGATCTCAAGAAATTCATAATTTGAATACAGGCTCTAACCAATCTGTTAATAAATTAATGAGGTTTAAAAATGCCAACAATTAATGCTAAATCACCAGGCGCTCCTGATTTGGGAAGCGATTTAGCGCAAAAGGATTGCGCTTTTTACCCTTTTCCTTCGTGTCAAACCAGAAAGCATTTGATAGGGCCTATAAAAAGAGATTTATTGCAGAAAGTAAATGGCCTAGTCAAATATACACCTTATGCGCCATTTAATAATAATATGATCAAAAATGGCTTTGCTTTGTTGGCTAATAACTCTTGGCTAGGTCAAGTAAATCACCTAAATCATCCTACTGATAGATTGACAGGTCTTGAGTTTGCTGATCTTACTAAACCATTTCCTCAACAAAAATCAGAAGTTTTGCGAGTTACAAAAGATGAAATTAAAAATTCTCAAGAAGGCATTAAAATTTATTGCGAC
Source organism: Pseudomonadota bacterium (assembly GCA_009925685.1). Taxonomy (GTDB): domain Bacteria; phylum Pseudomonadota; class Alphaproteobacteria; order Rickettsiales; family UBA1997; genus CAILUF01. The sequence continues at coordinate 29,925 of RFYG01000004.1, read as the reverse complement.
CTCGAAGCGATTAAAAAAATCTATCCTCATTATGACGAAGAACTTTGTCTTAGATGTATACAATTAATGATGCTTGCCAAAAAGGGCAATAAGATTGGCGACGAAGAAAAAAAGGTTTTGCAAAAAATTTCTCCTCATATCCTTTTTCGCTTCGAATCAAAGCAAATTTTTGATTACTACGAAAAAAATGGCCAAGAAGAAATCAAAATTTTAGATCCAAAAACAGATGCGAGGGCGCAAAATAGGCCATTTTATTTCAATTATACTCCGCAATTAACAAAAGGGGCGCCGGATTTTCAATATTTTACCTACAATAATACTGATTCTTTAGATCGAAAAAAAGAAGAGATGTTGAAAGAAAAATATCAATCGATGGCCAATCTTCAGCTTTACGTTTCTGCCAAAAATAATGAAGGCTGTTTTTTCTTGGAGCCGGGCGCATTTTTAGATGGTTTGTCCCGTGTAGAAAAAGAGAAAGCGCAGAAAAAATGGTTAGAAGGGGTCTTTGATGCAATTACTGAATTTGAAAAAAGGCCAGATGGATTAGGAAAAAATTTGGGCAGAGTTTTTGTGCAATCATCTTTCTTGCCTAAAGATATTGATAGACATGAGCGCAAAATTAATCATCTACATGTTTATTTTAGCAATAGGTTAGATTGCGCTAAAACCCACGCTAATTTAGGTGGAGGTCTCTCTGTAGCTCAGCCGGTGATGGGGCATGCTACTCACGCCATAGGTAACGGAGCTTTAAGCGATGGTGCTAATAAGGCGGCCGAAGAAAATCTTTATCGTCAAATGGCAGGCTTGATGGCTGTTGTTATGGGGCCACAAAATAACGAAAATTTATTAAATTATAATTGGCTTGCTAGCCACGCAGAAAATATTTCTTCGGGTCAATCTTTGGGTGCAAAACTCAACCTTTCTGCCAATTCTAATCCTCAAAATTCTGGAGTTGGAGGCAGAGCTGGAGCAAATAAAGCAACAACAGGTCGGGTTAGCCAAGTATCTGCCATGTATAGAGCTTCACAAAATAACTCGCATCGAGCGCCACAATCAGCGCCACAACCACATCCTCAACGACCTCTTTCTGCAAGTGCCGTTGAGCCACAGAACAAATGTTGTGTGATAAGTTAAATTTTGATTAGGGTTTTTGCTGAGATTTTTTCAGATTACTTCAAAAATTTTTGTGAGTTTTTTGGGAATTTTTTAGAATCTAATTCGGCTATTCAGAAAATCCAAGTTTGATGCGCAAATTTTTGAGCATATCCGCAGTCATTTTTTCTAGATTAAATTCAGCCTTCCAACCCCACTGTTTTTGCGCTTCACTGTCATCGATCGATTGAGGCCACGAATTAGCAATTTGTTGACGAAAATCCGGCGCGTATGAAATTGTAAATTCGGGAATGTGTTTTTTGATTTCGTCGGCGAGCTCTTCGCACGAAAAACTGATTCCGGCAAAATTAAAATTCGAGAAATTTTTTAGCTTTTGAAAATCGGTTTGAGCTAGTTGAATAGTGCCACGAATCGCATCTTCCATATACATCATAGGCAGAACAGTTTTGGCCTCTAAAAAGCATTTATAGCTTTTGTGTTTGATGGCCTCGTAAAAAATTTCAACAGCATAATCGGTGGTTCCACCTCCCGGAGGTGCTTTGTAGCTGATCAATCCGGGGTAGCGAAGCCCGCGAATATCCATGTGATATTTTTTAACATAATAGTCGCAGATTAACTCTCCGCTGGCCTTGGTAATGCCATACATAGTTTTTGGTAAAATTATGGTTTGTTGAGGAGTATTGTTGCGCGGGGTTTCAGGGCCGAAAACTGCGATCGAACTTGGGCAAATAATTTGTTTAATTTTGAGTTCGCGCGCAACTTCTAAAACATTGTAAAGACCGGTTATGTTGACATCAAAACATAGTTGGGGGTTCTTTTCACCCGTGGCCGACAAAATCGCCGCAAGATGATAAATTGTGTCAATATTATGTTTTTTGATGATGTTGACCAAAGCGTTTTTATCAAGAATATCAAGGGTTTCGTAGGGCTGGAACTCGTCTTTTATGTTTTTAGTGTGAAGGTCGGAGGTAATAACCGAATTGTTTCCATAAATTTTTTTTAAGGCACTCGATAGTTCTGAGCCAATCTGTCCCAAGGCCCCAGTAATTAGAATTTTCATAAATTATTGTACAAAAAAAGTTAGACATTTCAAATATTCGCTCTCCTTTAAAGCTGGGTGAAGTGGGTGATCTGGTCCAGCTCCAAAGTTACGAACTAAGCTACAGCGACGGTCTAATTTATTAAAAGCATTTTGTGTTGCTCCAATCAGGTCTGAGCTAGAGGCGTGATGCGAGCACGAACTAATAATTAAAAAACCATTAGCTTTAAGAACGCCACTTGCTAAGCGAACTAGTTTTTCATAGCCACGAATTCCTGAGAAAAAATCTTTACGACTTTTGATGAAAGCGGGTGGATCAAGCAAAACTAAATCAAAAGATTGTTTTTGAAACTCAGGGTTTTCAAGTAAATCAAAAATTTTATCATGATAAAAATGTGTTTGGCAATTCGGGTTGAATTTTTGAACAGCATTTTGTGCATTTTGCTTGGCCAACTCGATGGCATCTTTTGAGCTATCAACAAAAACCACGTTTTTAGCTTGACCCTTTATGGCATTTAATCCAAAGCCACCAACGTAGCAATACGCATCAAGAACATCATAATCTTTGGCAATCGAAGAAACAAATTGTCGGTTAATTCTTTGATCATAAAACCAGCCAGTTTTTTGACCATTTTTTAGATCAATTTTGAAATCTAAATCATTCTCTAAAACCATTAAGTGATCTGGAGTTTGAAGATTATCAACGATTTCAATTTCGGCTATATTATCAATTTTTTCAAGTGCGCGCAGTTCTGAATTGTTCTTAAAAATAATTCGACAATTTTTGAAATTATTTTGTAAAAATTTGATAATAAATGGTTTTAAATTTTCCATTCCGGCAGTAGAAATTTGACAAACAAAAACGTTATCAAAGCGATCAATTATAAGTCCAGCCAAACCATCACCCTCAGAATTTATGAGGCGATAAAATGGCGACTTAAAAAATTTTTCTCGTAAATTTTGGGCTTGGATAATTTTTTTGTTAAAAAATTTTTCATCAATTTCTTCAACAGAATTGTAAGACAATATTCGGCAAGCAATAAGGCTGTGAGGATTGAAGTAGGCAATAGCGAAATGAGGCTGTTTGAAGATTTCTATTTCAACTAACGAACCTTTTTCAAGTTTTTTTAGGGCTGAAAAATTTTCAATTTCATTGGAAAAAATCCATGGACTTCCTTCAATAAGCCTTTTTTCTTGGTGGGCTTTGATTATAACTTTAGGTAAATTTTTCATTGAATAGGATTATAATTTTTTGTGAATTTGGAAAAGGTAAGAATTTTTGCGTTGCAAGAAATTCTTAAAAACTTGGTTATAATCGCTTGGGACTGCTTTTTTGGTTGATTCAAGCTCAATCAATTTTTGTAAATATTTAAAAATTTTACTATCTTCGTTGAAGAGTTCGACGCCATATGTTGATTGAGTGTGATTCATTGGAACAAAAGCGGTCGCAAAACAAATGTCAATTAGAGCAATCGATTCGCCATTGAAGAAGGGGTTGGGATTGAGATGTTTTTCAAAAACTTCAATTTTTTGATATGTTTCGTTGATTTTTTCTTGGAAATTTTTTTCATCTTGCGCCATGGCAATGCCAAATATTGAGGCGATTAGGCCGTTGCAAAACTCAATCCAGCCCCGATTCCATGCCCGCAAATATTGGTCTTGAGGGTGAAGTGGTTGGCTCGAGGAGATTTCTTCGATATATTCGCAAATAGCGATTGATTCAAACAATACTTTGTCGTCGCAATAGAGAATTGGAGCCTTTCCAAGTGGTGAGTCTTTAACAAACCAGCTTGGCTTATTGGTTAAATCAACTTCAACTTTTTCAAAAGCGATATTTTTTTCGATGAGCGTCATTTCAACTCGATGTCCGAAGGGTGATAATTTTGATGTAACGAGTTTTAAATTAGTCATTTTAATAAATTGGGAATTTTTGACACAAATTTGCCACTTGCGATTTTATATCTTGTTCAAGTTTTTTGTTGCCTTCGTCGCCGTTTTTAACAAACCCACTTAAAACATCGGCAATCATATTGCCAATTAATTTGAATTCAGGTTCTTTAAAGCCTCTAGTGGTGCCAGCCGGTGTTCCAAACCTTAAGCCTGAAGTAATAAATGGGCTTCGAGGATCATTCGGGATAGCGTTTTTATTGCAGGTTAGTCCCGCTCTTTCGAGGACGTGTTCGGCCTCTTTTCCAGTAATGTTTTCGAGTGGAGTAAGATCAGCAACCATAAGGTGACAATCCGTTCCGCCGGTAGTTATTTTTAAACCGCGATCGATTAAGGTTTGGGCAAGTGTTTGGGCATTATTAACGACTTGTTTGGCGTATAATTTGAATTCTGGTTTAAGGGCTTCACCAAAGGCAACCGCTTTTCCAGCAATAACGTGCATTAATGGCCCGCCTTGAAGACCCGGAAAGACTGCCGAATTAATTTTTTTGGCCAATTCTTCGTTGTTAGTAAGAATAACTCCCCCACGCGGTCCTCTGAGAGTTTTGTGAGTGGTAGAAGTGACAATATCGGCAATACCAATTGGGGAAGGATAAACTCCGGCACAAACTAAGCCAGCAATGTGAGCCATATCAACCATAAGAAGAGCTCCGACCTCATCGGCGATTTTTTTAAAACGCGCCCAATCAACCACTCGAGGGTATGATGAGATTCCAGCAACAATAAGTTTTGGTTTATGTTCTTTGGCGAGTTTTTCGGCTTGATCGTAATCGATCAAACCATCATCGGTTTTGATGCCATATTGAACGGCTTTGAGCCACATGCCAGAAATTGTGCGCATGGCACCATGAGTTAAGTGGCCACCCGAAGCTAGCGACATACCCATAATAGTATCATAAGGCTGAAGAAGGGCTAAATAAACCGCTAGATTAGCACTTGCTCCAGAATGCGGTTGAACATTGGCATGTTTGGCACCAAATAATTCGCACAATCTGTTGATTGCAAGACTTTCAATTTCGTCGGCATTAGCGCAACCCCCGTAATAGCGTTTTGATGGATAGCCTTCGGCATATTTGTTGGTAAAAACCGATCCTTGAGCTTCAAGGACTGCGCGACTTACAATATTTTCGGAGGCAATGAGTTCGATTTGAGTTGATTGGCGATTAAGTTCGGCCTTGATCGATGAAAAAATTGCACTATCAGAATTTTCGAGAGAAGATTTAAAAAAACTCATAAAACTAAAATGAATTGTTATTTAGAAAGGTTGGAAATTTTTTGATAAAATTTGCGGATAAATTTGTCTCAAAAGTTTATATGGCAACAAACTATTAGCAATAATCTTTATAGAAATATTTTGTAGAATTTTTTTGGCAATTTTGACTTGCACAACTATTTTTTTTGATGAGAATTTTGAGTTCAATTGATTCAAAATTTCATCGAATTTATTCCAAAAAATCACATTTAAATCCTCAATTAATTTACAAGTTTATCCTTAATTCCAATGGTCGAAATCAAAACAGAACTTAATAAAACTGAGCTTTTTAATATTGAAGCCGAACAATCGCTATTGGGTACAATTATTTTAAATAACGAATATTTATCGCGCGTAATCGAATTTTTAATTCCCGAACATTTTTATGAACCCGCCCACCAAAAAATATTTTCTCAAATCATTCATAGTGTTGAAAAAGTTAATATTGTTGCCAATCAAATTACTCTAAAACAGTTTTTTGATAGTGATGAAAACATTAAAGCCATTGGTGGTGCGCAGTATTTATCGACGCTTTTAGCTAGTGCATCAGGAATATTTGATATAGCAGATTATGGTAAAATTATTTACGATTTAGCGTTAAAAAGAAAATTGGTAATGGTTGGCGAGGATATTGTTAATCGCATCTTCAAGCCAAACAACAATGACTCTGCCCAAGAGCAAATTGAAAAAGCTGAAGCCGAACTATTTAACTTGGCCGAAAATGGCGGAAGTGGCAAAAGTGATTTTCGCAATATTTCGTTTTCGATTAAAGAAACTCTTGATAAAACTCTAATTGCAAGAAAACGTGACAGCCACATTAGTGGTGTTTCCACCGGTTTTGTTGATCTCGATAAAATTTTGAGCGGACTTCAACAATCAGATTTGTTTATTTTGGCGGGGCGACCTTCAATGGGAAAAACCGCTATTGCCATCAATATCGCTGTCAATGCTTGCAAGTACCTTAATCCCGATTTAGATGACAAAAAAAATCAAAAAGCGGTTGGGTTTTTTTCGCTTGAGATGTCTTCCGATCAGTTAGCATCAAGGATTTTATCGATGGAATGTAGCATTAATGCCACAAAATTTCGGACTGGTCAATTAAACGAAAATGAATGGGAAGTTGTGGCAACTCGTTCAGCAGAAATTTCTAAAATGCCATTTTTTATTGATGATACTCCCGCGCTTTCGATTTCAGCAATTAGAACCAGAGCAAGAAGAATGCTCAGAAAACACAATCTCGGTTTATTAGTAATTGATTATTTGCAACTAATTCGCGGAACTTCTGCTCGATCAGCTGAAAATCGTGTTCAAGAAGTTTCGGAAATTACTCAAGGGCTCAAAGCAATTGCTAAAGAATTCAATATTCCGGTTATCGCTTTATCACAATTATCAAGGGCGGTTGAACAGAGAGAAGATAAAAGACCGCAATTATCTGATTTGCGTGAATCGGGCTCAATTGAGCAAGATGCTGATGTGGTAGCATTTATATATCGCGAGAGCTACTACAAAGAGCGTATGAGACCAGCTGAAAATGAGATTGAAAAATTTCAAAAATGGAAGAATGAAATGCAACAAGTTGCTCATAAAGCAGAATTTATAATTGCTAAACAAAGAAACGGCCCAGTTGGAAGCGTAGAGCTATTTTTTGATGCCGAATTTACGCGTTTTGGCAATCTCGATATTTATCACGGTTAGAAAATATTTATTAACCTCAATTTATTAACCTCAAACAACGCGTAGTTTTGAAATCTTAAAAACTATTTTTGACCGCCACCTAAAGAATAAACATATATAGCCAAACTCTTGATAGTGTTATCATCGAGTCGATCCTTCCAGAATGGCATAACTCCAGCACGGGCATAGAATATAGTATAATAAACATCCTTTTTATCAGCGCCATAAAGCCATATCGCATCAGTCAGATTAGGCGCTCCAAGTTGTTGATTACCTTTGCCATCATTTCCATGACAAGCAACACAATTAGCCTTAAAAATTGCCTCTCCCTGAGCATTATGATTGGCCTTATTTGACAAGGATAAAACATATTCAACCGTGGCGTTGATTTCATCTTTTTTAAGAACCTTATCAAGCCCGAAAGAGGGCATTTGGTTTGCACGAGCTAATTCATGACCCGAGCGGATACCATATAATAAAGTTTGATAAATATCGTCGAGCTTACCACCCCATAACCAATCATCATCATTTAGATTGGGATAACCTTTGGCTCCTTGAGCGCCTTGACCGTGACAAGCAGAACAATTTTCACGAAAAGCTGAGCGACCGGTATTCAATGCAAATTGCATGAGTTTTTCGTCATTAGCGATTTCATTGAGTGGCGTGCTAGACATTTGTTCAAGATATACGCTTTTTTTGGCGTCAATTTCCTGCTGTTCTTTGTTTAACTTTGAATATTTTGTCCAATTGAGAGAACCTTTTGTATTGCCTGAGGTTGTAGGCCAAGCTGGAAAGAAAAACCAATATATAACCGCCCAAATAATACATATAACCCAAACTATCAACCACCAGCGTGGGGCAGGAACATTGTACTCAGAAACACCATCCCAATTATGTCCCGTGATTCCAAAGCTTTCGAAAGGTTTATCGTTGTTTTGAGATTTAGTGGTTTTTTCATCATTTCGAGTTTGTTGATGTTTTTTAGTCATTTTGATTATTTTTTAATTATTTAAGAATTTGATTTGGATTTATCATGTTCAGCAGGTTTGGATTGTTGGTTTTTGTAATCGTCTTTGAATGGAATTTTAGAGTAATCATCAAACTTTTTTTCTTGGCCTTTTTTAAAAACCGAATAAACCACATTGCAAAAAAATAAGAAGAAAAAAATTGTCGCAATTGCGGGGGCGTGATCTTGGATATATTGCCAAATATTATTTAACATTTTCGTTATTTAAATTGGAATTTGTAGGCTCAATCGGTTGTTCTGAAGATTGAGAATTTTTGATATTTTGTTGTAATTCATTAAATTCTTTAATGGTAAGAGGCTCAAATTTGGCAAAATCAACAAGCGTTCCAAGAACTTGAAGATAAGCAACCAAAGCATCCATTTCGGAAACTTTTTGTGGATTGCCATCAAAGTCTCTAATTGTTACTTTTTTGCCATATCTTTTTAGCAAAACTTCACCATCTCTATCGGTAGAGGCTTGAATAACAGCGTCAGAAACTGCATTTTGAATCATGTCATCAGAGTAAGGTACGCCAATTTTTTTTAAAACTTCCATATCATCAGCAATTTTAGCAATTTGAGCATCTTTTTCGAGTAAAAATTTATATCCGGGCATAATTGATTCGGGAACAACTGAACGAGGGTTAACTAGGTGTCGAGTATGCCATTCATCTGAATATTTGCCACCAATTCTAGCTAAATCTGGACCGGTGCGTTTTGAACCCCATTGAAACGGATAATCATACATACTTTCGGAAGCGATAGAATAGTGTCCGTACCTTTCAACTTCATCGCGTAATACTCTAACTTGTTGGGAGTGGCAACCATAACAACCTTCGCGTTTGTATATTTTGGCTCCGGCTAGTTCTAGAGGAGTATAGGGGCGCATTCCTTCAACTTTTTCGATGGTGGTTTCGATACGAAATAATGGGGTAATTTCAACTAAACCGCCAATTGAAATTACAATTACGGTTAAAATTAGAAGAATAATTGAATTGCGTTCAATTTTATCATGATGTTTGAGCATATCAGAATTTCTAGGTTGCTAATTATTAGTTTTTAAATTGATTGTTTTATAAAAATTATAAGCCATTACGCAGGCTCCAGATAAGAAAAATATTCCACCCAAAGCTCGGGTAACATAGAGGGGATGGCTCGCTTTTAAAACATCGATGAATGAATATTGTAAATTTCCCATTTCGTTGTAGGTGCGCCACATCAAGCCTTGAGTAATGCCTGAAATCCACATGGCGACGATATAAAGTACAATTCCGATTGTGGCTAACCAGAAGTGGGTATTGACCAATTTGTTGGAATATAAGTCTTTTTTACCCCATAAAATTGGTACTAAGTGGTAAAGAGCGCCAAAGCTTATTAGAGCAACCCAACCAAGCGCTCCGGAGTGAACGTGTCCAATAGTCCAGTCGGTGTAGTGTGAAAGAGCGTTAACCGATTTGATTGACATAAGTGGCCCTTCAAAAGTGCTCATGCCGTAAAAGGCAACTGAGGTAATAAGAAATCTGAGTACCGGATCGGTGCGAAGTTTGTCCCATGCGCCAGATAAAGTCATGATGCCATTAATCATTCCGCCCCAAGACGGCATCCAAAGCATTATAGAGAAAGTCATGCCAAGGGTTTGTACCCAATCAGGAAGAGAGGTGTAATGAAGATGGTGAGGGCCAGCCCAAATATAAATAAAAATTAGTGACCAAAAATGTAAAATTGATAGCCGATATGAATATACGGGGCGATCAGCGCGCTTTGGAACGAAGTAATACATAATGCCAATAAATCCGGCTGTCAAAAAGAAGCCAACTGCATTATGTCCATACCACCATTGAATCATTGCGCTCTGAACACCACCAAAAAGTGGGTAGCTTTGAGTACTGTCGATGCGCAGTGGAATAGAAAGATTATTGACGATATGAAGTATGGCGACAGTAGCAATGAAGGCCAAATAAAACCAATTAGCTACGTAAATATGAGGCTCTTTACGATTTTTAAGAGTCATAACAAAAACAACAAAATAACTTATCCAAATTGGTAAAAGTAATAAATCGGCATACCATTCGGGTTCTGCATATTCTTTGGCTTGAGTTATCCCAAAGATATAACCTAGTCCGGCAATAATTATAAATATTTGATAGCCCCAAAATATAAATTTATGCAAGAAGTCTGGTCCCCACAACCTAGTGCCCGAAGTTCTTTGAACGACGAAGAGACTGGTGGCAAAAAGTACATTTCCGCCAAAAGCAAAAATAACTGCCGAAGTGTGAAGTGGTCGAAGTCGGCCGAAACTGGTGTATTCAAAATCAAAATTAAGAATTGGAAATGCCATTTGCGAGGCAATTAATACGCCGACTAAAAAACCAAATATACCCCAAAAAGTTGAAGCAATGGTGAATAATTTTATAATATTGTAATTATAGTCAACAGCCAACGAATTATTGTTAGAACTAGCCATATTTATCAGAAAAATTAATTGTAAAAAAATTAATTGGGAAATCAAAAATTGATTAAGAAATTTTATTAAAAAAACCTGTCTAATAAAATCTTAAAAAGCACGTAAATGTTAATGAGTATAACAATATTTGCAATAATTTTAAATTCAGAAATTTGTAGTGTTAATCGAGCAAAAAAGCCTACAACAAAGAGAGCTATAAAAGTTGATAAGCCAAAAATAATCATGCCAAAAATCGCATAAAAAGCTGAGGAAAAACTGGCCGTTAATGCGAAGGCTCCATAAAGCATTCCGCAGGGAATAAAGCCTAAAATTAAGCCCAACAAATATCCTCGCCAACTCAGCGAATTGTTAAGTAAAAAATTTATTTTGATAACGATTTTCGAAAAAATATTTGTGAAGAATTTTTTTAATTTTTTTGAAAATCGATTTGAAATTTTATCATTTATCTTGCGGGTAAAATATTTTTTGAAGTCAAAGTATTTGTTAAAAAAGTGTTCATTCTGGTTGATTAAAAGGTTTACAAAAAACATCATCGCGAAAAAAAGTAATATTCCTGAAATAATTTCAAAACCAATACTATTGTCGATTGAAATTCTTAATGATGAAATTGCAAAACCAAGTAATGAATAAGTTGTGATTCTGCCAAGATGATATGGAATTAGAGCAATTTTAGTGATTTTATTAAAACCATTATATTCAGCGATTTTAATCCGACTTAGATTTGATGTAACTTGAGTTAAAACAAATGGTCCACACATTGACATACAATGAGTAAATCCACCAAAAAAACCCATTGATGCTAAAGAAAAAATAATTAATAAATCTTGTGAATTCATAGTAAATTCTAAGGAAATTTAATATTGTTAGTCAGGATAATGAATTTATTAAGACAATTTTATCTTCGGTAATTTTATCTTCGGTAATTTTATTTTGTAGTTTTTAAAAAAATCTAAATTAGATTTAAGAAATAAATTTCAATTCAAAATAAAATCTCATTAACAAATTCTAGAAAATATGCAGGTAAACTTCATTAATGTTGCCGATAATTTGGGCGCCAAAAACTATTCTGGCCCTAAAAATTCTGGTCTAAAAAAATCACTAACCACTTCTTCAAAAAACAATTCTTTATCCATATTTTTAATTTCGTCAGATTATTTTAAAAAAAATAACACGAGCGAATTCAAATCTCTCAAGCAATCATTCGATTTTGAAGCTAAATTTTTGCAAACAGTAATTATTCCAATAGAAAATTCTGTTTCGCTATATTTTGGAATAGGGGAAATTTCCAAACTAAATGATGTCAAGTTTAATAAAATTGGGGCGAGAATCTTAGCTACCGCCAATAGCATGAAATATGACTCGGTAAATGTTTATTTGCAAGATCACGATAGCGCATCAGATCTTGTAAATATTGCTTTTGGAGCTTTACTTCAATCTTATAGATTTAATAAATATTTTGAGAAAAAACTCAAAGATAAAAATGTTAAAATCAAAGATATTAATTTTTTCACTAAACATAACGAAAATTGTCAGAAAATTTTTGGTGATCTTGATATTTTGGCCAAAAATATTTTCTTTGTTCGCGATTTGGTCTCTGAGCCATCTAATGTCTTAAATCCCGAGAGTTATGCCAAAATTTGCCAAAATATTAAAATTAAGGGCCTTGAGATTGAGGTTTTAGGTGAAAAAGATATGGCTAAACTCGGCATGAATTCGCTCTTGGGTGTTGGTGTGGGAAGTGCCAAAGAATCTAAGTTGGTAGTTTTAAAATGGTTCGGCGGAAAAAAAGGCGAACAGCCCCTAGCTTTTGTTGGAAAGGGAGTAACTTTTGACACTGGTGGAATTTCAATTAAACCATCAAATAACATGGAGGATATGAAAACCGATATGGCTGGTTCTGCCGTGGTAGTCGGTCTAATGCAAAATTTGGCGCAAAGAAAGGCCAAAGTCAACGCCGTTGGGGTAATTGGACTTGTTGAAAATATGCCTTCAGGAACTGCTCAAAGACCGGGTGATGTGGTTAAATCAATGTCAGGACAAACTATTGAAGTAATCAATACCGATGCCGAAGGGCGCTTGGTTCTGGCTGATGCTTTGCATTACACAAATACTAAGTTTAAACCAAAACTAATTGTCGATCTAGCAACTTTAACTGGCGCAATAATTGTTGCTTTGGCCGATGTTTATGCCGGATTATTTTGTAATGATGATGAGTTAGCTAAACAACTCGAAAAATGCGGAAATGCCACGGGTGAAAGGGTTTGGAGACTCCCGCTCGGTGATGAGTATGATGATATGATCAATTCCGATATCGCTGATATGAAAAATGTTGGAAGCGGTCGAGGTGCTGGAAGTATCACCGCTGCACAGTTTTTGCAAAGATTTGTTGGTTCAACAAAATGGGCTCATCTTGATATTGCTGGAGTTGCGTGGAAAGGAAAAGGCGATGCCCTAGCGCACAAAGGGGCAACCGGTTTTGGTGTACGATTGCTCAATGAATTTGTCAAAAAATTTGAGAAATAAATCATGAAGAAATTAGTTATAAACGGCGGTAAACCTCTTTTTGGTGAAGTTCAAATTTCTGGTGCAAAAAATGCCACGCTTCCACTAATGGTGGCCTCAATTCTTTGTGATGAAAAACTTACTTTAACTAATCTTCCGCATGTTTCAGATATTTCAACCATGGCCAATTTGTTGGTTAATTTAGGAGTTAAAATATCGCTCGATGGTTTTGATAATGAACTTGGAAATCAAGGAAGAGTTATGATTCTTGATGGTTCAAACATCAATAATCCATATGCCGATTATGAGTTAGTCAGAAAAATGCGTGCTTCAATCTTTATTTTAGGTCCGCTTTTAGCGCGTTGTGGTAAAGCCAAAGTTTCTTTACCGGGTGGCTGTGCAATTGGGACTAGGCCCGTTGATTTGCATCTCAAAGCTCTTGAGGCTTTGGGAGCAAAATTTGAGCTCAGTGATGGATATGTCGAAGGCTTTGTCCCAAACGGAAGGCTTCAAGGTGCCGAAATCCATTTTGAAAAAATTTCCGTTGGAGCGACTGAAAACGCTATGATGGCAGGCTGTTTGGCGCGCGGAACAACCAAAATTTATAACTCGGCTTGCGAGCCTGAAATTATTGATTTAGCTAAATGCTTAAATTTGATGGGTGCCAAAATTTCTGGAGCTGGTACTTCGCAAATCACAATCGAAGGAGTTGACCGCCTTCGCAGTGCTCGTCATAAAATTATTGCCGATAGAATTGAGGCTGGGACATACGCAATCGTAGCAGGAATTACTAAAGGAAAAATTACCTTAAAAGGTCTTGAGAGTTGGATTTTAACAGGCTTTAAAGATGAACTTGAAAAATCCGGATTAATCTTCAATCAAGTTGCACCTGATGCAATCGAGGTTTCACGAAATCAAGATTTTATTAATTCTGTCAATATTTCAACTAATCCTTACCCAAGTTTTCCAACCGATATGCAAGCCCAATTTATGGCACTAATGACTCTTGGTAATGGGGTTTCGACGATTGAAGAAAATATTTTTGAAAATCGTTTTATGCATGTTCTTGAACTGGTTAGAATGAATGCCAATATTCAATCTCACGGTAAAATTGCTATCGTAAAGGGTGTCAAAAATTTAAAAGGTGCCGAAGTTATGGCAACCGATCTTCGAGCTTCCGTCTCGCTTGTTTTGGCAGGTTTAGTTGCACAAGGTCAAACCGTTATAAATCGTTTATATCATCTCGAAAGAGGTTACGAAAGAATCGCTGAAAAGCTTGTCAATTGTGGTGCCGACATTAAAACCTTATATTAAATTCCATGATAAATTTTATAGCTAAAAAAATTTTTGGCTCAGTCAATGAGCGTAATATTAAAATATTGCAAAAAGAAATTGCCAAAATTAACGCCCTAGAGCCCCAAATTTCTTCTCTAACCAACGATCAGCTTAAAAATAAAACCACTGAATTTAAATATAGATTAACTAATGGCGAAACCCTTGACGATATTATGCACGAAGCTTTCGCAGTAGTCAGAGAGGCTTCAAAAAGAGTATTAAACATGAGGCATTTTGATGTTCAGCTTATTGGTGGTATAGTTTTGCATCAGGGAAAAATTGCAGAAATGAGAACTGGCGAGGGTAAAACCCTGGTCGCCACTTTACCAAGTTATTTAAATGCGTTATCGGGCAATGGTGTTCACGTTGTAACCGTTAATGATTATCTTGCAAAGCGTGATTCAGCTTGGATGGGCAAGATTCACGAGTTTTTGGGTCTTACAGTTGGTTGTATCACTAATGACTTAGATGATGAAAATCGCAAAAATGCTTATAATTGCGATATCACCTACGCTACCAATAACGAACTGGGGTTCGATTATTTACGCGATAACATGAAATATGATTTATCCGAAATTGCTCAAAGGCCAAAAATCGGACGTAATTTTGCGATTGTTGATGAAGTTGATTCAATATTGATAGATGAGGCTCGAACACCATTAGTTATATCTGGCCCAACTAACGATAATTCTAAACTCTATGACTCGGTTAATAGTTTGATTACAAAACTTCAACCCAACGATTATATTATTGAAGAAAAAGAGAAGGGGGTTTTTTTAACAGAAGTTGGAATTGAAAACATTGAAAAAATTCTTCAAAACAACGGTATAATTGCCCCACACTCAACTCTTTACGAACCTAACAACATCTCACTTGTTCATCATATCAATCAAGCTTTAAAAGCGCATAAAATTTTCAAAAATGAGATTGATTACATTGTTAAAGATGGCGCAGTTGTAATTATTGACGAATTTACGGGTCGAATGCAAGAAGGGCGCAGGTTCTCTGATGGTCTGCATCAAGCTTTAGAGGCCAAAGAAGGATTGCGGGTGCGAAATGAAAACCAAACCTTAGCCTCAATTTCATTTCAAAATTACTTTCGTCTTTATGAAAAAATTTCAGGCATGACGGGAACTGCTTCAAATGAAGCTGTTGAGTTTGAAGAAATTTATAACTTAAAAGTTGTTGAAATTCCAACCAACAGATCTGTTACCAGAGTTGACGAAGATGATGAGATTTATAAAACTGAACAAGCTAAATATGATGCAATTCTCGCTTCCATAAAAGAGGCTCACTCTAAAAAGCAACCAGTTCTTCTCGGAACCGTAAGTATTGAAAAATCGGAATTCCTTTCAAATTTGCTCAAAAAAAACAAGCTCCCACATAATGTTTTAAATGCCAAATATCACGACCAAGAAGCGCAAATTATTTCTCAAGCTGGAGTTTCAGGAGCCATAACCATTGCAACAAATATGGCGGGTCGAGGTACTGACATAATGCTTGGAGGAAATCCCGAAATATTAATTGGCGATGAAGTTGATCCTATAAAAATTTCTAAAATCAAAGAAAAAGTTGAGGCTGATAAAAAAGTTGTTATTGAGGCAGGAGGTCTTTATGTACTTGGTACGGAAAGGCACGAGAGTCGAAGAATTGACAATCAACTCCGAGGGCGTTGCGGTCGTCAAGGCGATCCGGGCAAATCTAAGTTTTATTTATCACTTGAAGATGATCTTATGCGAATTTTTGGTTCCGATAAACTTAAGAATGTTTTATCAAAATTTGGACTTAAAGATGACGAAGCGATTTTTCATCCCATGATAACAAAAACTCTTCAAGGCGCTCAGCGCAAAGTCGAAGCACGCAACTATGAAATTCGTAAAAATTTGTTGAAATATGATGATGTCGTAAACTTTCAAAGAAAAAATGTTTATAGCCTTAGAAGCGAATTGATAACTTCAGATGATGTGAGTCAAAAAATTAAAAAATTTGTTGCCCAAATCAATCAAGATTTGGTTGATGATTGTATTCCTAAAAATTCATATTCTGAGCAGTGGGAAATAGATACTCTAGAGAAAGAGTTACAAAGAATATATGGTCTCAAAATTGACATTCGTTCGAGTGATAATTTTGATAACCATTCAAGCTCAACTATTTTGCAATTAATTGATCAAAAAATTACCGATTTATTTGTTCACAAAGAGCAAAAATATGGAGCAAATATTATGCGTAAAATCGAGAAACAGATTTTTTTAATTACTCTTGATTCGGAGTGGAAAGATCATCTTCACTCACTTGACAAACTTCGTCAGGGTATAAATTTGCGAGCTTATGCCCAAAAAGATCCACTTATCGAATACAAAAAAGACGGCTTCAATTTATATGAAGATATGATGCTTCGTATCGAAGAGCAAGTTGTGTCAAGATTAGCTCATGTTGAAATTAGCGCCGATATTTCTGACGAGGGGATAAATTTGATTGCGCACTCACCAAAATCTAAAACTCCAAAATCTAAAACTTTTGAATCGCGTAATGACCCAAATATTGTGAATCATAAAACAACTAATTCGATTGTTCCAACTTCAACAATTCGCAACAAAACTAATCCGCAAGATCGTAACCCAAGAGACCCTCAAACTTGGGGTCATGTAGGGCGCAATGAGCCTTGTCCATGTGGCAGTGGCAAAAAATATAAAAATTGTCACGGAAACTAAGTCATCTTAAAAATTAACAATAAAATTGATGTTATTTTTGGCGATTAAGTTTTCTTGGTTAAAAAATTTTAACCTTGAAAATCACCCAAATAATAATAATTTTTTTATCGTTCTTAAAATTTTTTTGGTTGAATATTTTAAAATTACGATCAACTAAATTTCCTCAATAAAATTCAACAATTAATCCAAATTATATGAAAAATTTATTAAAAATATCGTCATTGCTATTAATGCTGGCAAACCTTTCCAATGCCAATGCTCAAAATAACATTTATAAGTTTGAAAAAAATCATACCAGCGTCACTTGGACCGCAAATCATTTTGGATATTCCAAGGTTTCCGGAAAGTTTATTGATGTTGATGGCTCAATTACTTTCGACGAAAAAGCTCCAAAAAATTCTAAAGTTGAAGCTACTATCAACATGAATTCGATTGTGACTGGTTTGCCAAAATTTGATGAACATCTCAAAAGCAAAGATTTCTTTGATGTTAAAACTTATCCAACTGCTAAATTTGTAAGCAAAAAAGTTGAAATTACCAAAGGTAATAATGCCATAGTTTATGGCGATTTTACAATGCTTGGAAAAACTAAAGAATTAATCTTAAGTGTAACATTCAACAAATCCGCGCCAAATCCAATGAACAAAAAACCGACTATTGGTTTTAGTGCAATTGCGTCAATTAATCGATCTGAATTCGGGATGTCATATGCTTTACCTAACATCGCTGATAATGTTTATTTGAATATCGAAGCTGAAGCTAATAAATAATAAATTATATCTTAAACCAGAAACCAAATCTTATTTTCAAATCAATTGCGCCTCACAATTCAATATTTGCCACCATATTGAACTGAGGATAATAAAATTTTATGTTTGAACCAAAACTTTTAATTATTGCTGGCTCTGATTCATGCGGTGGCGCTGGATTGCAAGCCGACATCAAAACAGCTACTGCTCATAAAGTATACTCTAGTGCGGTCGTTACTTCACTTACAGCTCAAAATACTCGTAAAGTATTTGCCATCCAAGATGTTAGCGTAGATTTTCTTCGTCAACAAATTGAAGTTGTGCTCGATGATATTGAGTTTGATGCAATAAAAATCGGCATGTTATCGTCCCTCGAAATAATTAACTGCGTTACTCAAACTCTTAAAACTAAATTTAAAAAAATCCCAATCGTTCTTGACCCAGTAATGGTAGCTACTTCGGGCGATGTTTTGCTTCAAAAAAATGCTATCGAATCGCTTAAAAAAAACTTAATAAATAAAGCCAAAATTATTACCCCAAACATCGATGAAGCTGAAATATTGAGTGGCATGAAAATCAAAAATCTTAGCGATATGCGCGAGGCTTCATCAATCATCAAAAATTATGGATGTGATGCGGTTCTTATAAAAGGTGGACACCTTAATTTTACCGATGGCAAAGTTCATAGTTTATTGCTTGACGATGAAGATGATTTCTATTTGGTTTCAAACAAAAAAGTTGGAAACAAAGATATTCACGGCACTGGTTGCACTTTGGCCAGCGCAATTGCTTCTAATTTAGCAAAAAAACACGATATAATTGCCTCTGTTAGAAAGGCCAATGATTATGTTTACCGATGCGTATCTTCAAATATCAAGGCCGGAAAGGGAAGTTTGGTTTTAAAACATTGGTAATATGAAAATTCTTACTTTTGTTATGTTGTTAATCCTTTGGAGTTGTAAGAAAGAATGGAGTTATAATGGTAAATATAATTTTGAAAAATGGGGCGAGATTTCTACAGAATTTAAATTTTGTAAAATTGGTTTTAATCAATCGCCAATAAATATCGATAAAGATTTAGTCGGCGAATTTAAACAAAATGAATTAGAGTTTAATTATCAGGATTCAATTATCGAAAAAATTAACCAAAAATATCATCAAAAGTTGGTATTCTATGGTAATAATTTTTTGTTAAGAGGTAAAAAAAAATATTGGCTTCGCTATATTGAATTTCATCATCCAAGCGAACATCAAATTGAATCAAATCCGCATTCTCTTGAAATGCAAATATATCACAAAAGCGATGACGAGCAATGGCTGGTAGTGAGTTATTTTCTCGAACTCGATTTAAAAAATATTGATTTAGAAAATCGCAATTTCAAAAATTTTATCGAATTTATTAAATCCAAAAACCAAGAATCAAAATTATCGATTGCTAATTTAATTATTAAAAATTCCTCAAGTTTTTTTTACGAAGGTTCATTTACCAGCCCGCCATGCAAAGAAGGTGTTAAATGGTATATCATGAAAGAGCCTCAATATCTAGGGCGCGATCAATTAAATTATTTAATTAAATCTACTATTTTCTCCAAATTTAATGCCCGTCATGTTCAAAAATTTAATCCCGAAAAATTTTAAAAATGTTAGATTCGCTTAATCAGCCTCAGGCTCATGCGGTTTCAACTACCGAGGGACCCCTATTGGTTCTTGCTGGAGCTGGAACCGGAAAAACTAAAGTTTTGACTTCGCGAATAATTTATATTTTGCAAAATGGTTTAGCGATGCCGAGTGAAATTTTAGCGGTAACATTTACCAATAAGGCTTCGGCGGAAATGAAGAAGCGAATTGCTGAATTTATTGATCATGAGGTTAATCATTTATGGGTCGGAACATTTCACTCAATTTGTGCAAAAATATTGCGTCGCCACCCCGAGGTTGTAGGCCTTAAATCAGATTTTACAATTATTGATGATGATGATCAAAACCGCTTGTTAAAACAAATATTGAGTGATTTGAATATTGATCATAAGCAATTTCCACCCAAAAATTATTTGGCAAAAATTTCTCGACTTAAAGATTCGGGCAAGATTTCGATAAATTTTGATGATGTAAATTTACCAAAACTCAAAGAGGTATTTGAAACTTACCAACAGCGTTTGAAAACTATGAACTCGGTTGATTTTGGCGATTTGCTTACCCTAAATTTAGAAATTTTTAACTCGGCGCCGGAGATTTTGCAAATTTATCAAAATAAATTTCGTTACATTTTGGTTGATGAATATCAAGACACTAACGACGCTCAATATCAGTGGCTGATAAAATTATCGCAATTATATCAAAATATTTGTTGCGTTGGCGATGATGATCAGTCGATTTATAGCTGGCGCGGTGCCAATGTTGCCAATATTTTGCGCTTCGAAAAAGATTTTAAAGATGCACAAATAATTCGCCTTGAACAAAATTATCGCTCGACTTCGAGAATTTTGCGAACAGCTCACGCGGTTATTGCCAACAATAAAGAGCGACATGGAAAAACTTTGTGGTCAGAATTAGGTGAGGGTGAAAAAGTTCAACTTTATTCATTTTACGATGATCGAACCGAGGCCTCAAAAGTTGCTCAACATGCTAAAAATAATATTGCTCAAGGTTTTACAAATCCCTCAAAAATAGCTATTTTAGTGCGCGCCGGCTACCAAACTCGGCAATTTGAAGAGGCTTTTATGCAAAATGGTTTGCCATATCGAGTAATTGGGGGCATGAAATTTTATGAACGACTCGAAATTCGTGACGCCATTGCATATTTGAGGTTATGTTCAAATTTTAGCGACGATTTAGCCTTATTGAGAATTATAAATGTTCCCAAAAGGGGGGTTGGCGATGCTGGTCTATCTTCGCTTCGAAGTTTAGCTCGGGAGCGAAAAGTTTCAATTTTTGAGGCGATTAAATTTTCGTTAAGCGAGGGTACAATTAAAGGAAAATCAAAAGAAAATCTAACAAATTTTGTAAATCAAATTGAAAAATATCACGATCTAATTTCTACAAAATCCTTAAACCATTTGTGCAAAGATTTGCTCGAAGAAGCTGGTTATATGGAATCTTGGAGGCTTGAAAACACCATCGAATCTCAAGGTCGCATTGAAAATCTTGAAGAATTCATAAAAAGTTTAAGCGATTTCGCCAATATTATTGAATTTCTTGAATACGCCACCTTGGTTGAAGCGCGAGATGATAAAAATTCACAAGATGCTATTAACATTATGACAATTCACGCTTCAAAAGGCTTGGAATTTGATTTGGTATTTCTGCCTGGATTGGAAGAAGGAATTTTTCCAAGTTCAAAATCGGTTGAACAAAAAAATGGTTTAGAAGAAGAGCGAAGGCTGATGTATGTTGGGATTACCCGTGCCAAAAAAAAGTTGATAATGTCTTTTGTAAAAACTCGTTATTTATATGGGGATGTCCAAAATTCTTTACCGTCAAGATTTTTGAAAGAATTACCCGAAAATGAAATTAACTTTGAAGAAGTTGGATATGGTTTTAACAAGTCTTATCAAGGCTTCGACAATCAAAAGCAAGATTTTTTTGACGATGAATTTGATGATAAAAATCAATTTTTGGGATCTAAATCAAATCATTCAAAAGGTCGCTTTGAATTGAATTTTTCACAAATTGCTCAGCGAAAATTTATCAATAATCTTGGAGCTATTAAGTCGAATTTTTCAAGCATAAAGACCGAAGAAAAAACCTCATTACCAATTAAATCTTCACATAATAATAGCCCACTAGGAAATGCTTCATTATTGAATGCGCGAGTTTTTCATCAAAAATTTGGTTATGGAAAAATAGTTGATGTTGATGGAAATCGTTTAACAATTAATTTTGAAAAAACTGGTGTTAAAACCGTAATTAAAGATTTTGTTAGTTTTGAATAAGAGCTTTAAATTTGGTTTTATCAATTTATTTTTCCGCCCCGCATAAAAAACTCTCCAATTAAGAAGCAGTTGACTCCTTGGGTCCTGAAATTATCAATTTCTGCGCTAGATTTGATGCCACTTTCGCATACTAAAACTCTGTCGTTGGGAATAAATTTTTTTAGTTCGAGAGTGGTATTTAAATCAATTTTGAGAGTTTTTAGATCGCGATTATTAATGCCAATTAATTTTGATTTTAACTTTAAAGCTCGTTCCAATTCTTGATAATTATGAATTTCAACCAAAACACTCAAGCCAATATCTAAAGCAACTTGCTCAAGCTCTTGAAGTTTTTTATCGTCAAGCATGGCAACAATTAGTAAAATGCAATCAGCCCCGAGCATTTTTGATTCATAAATTTGATAAGAATCGACCATAAAATCTTTGCGCAAAATCGGCAAAGAGCAGGAATTTTTGGCTTCAATCAAAAAATTATCGTGACTATAAAAATATTTTTCATCAGTTAGAACCGAGATACAAGTAGCGCCCATTTCTTGGTAATTACGAGCAGTAAGTGCCACATTTAAATTTTTGTTAATAATGCCAGCTGAAGGCGATCCGCGCTTGATCTCGCATATTAGCGCTAACTCCTTTTTGTCATTTTTAGTTTTTAGGGCTTCATAAAAGTTGCGCGGAGCATTTAAACATTTGGTTTTGGCGCATATTTCGGGAACTGATAAAGTTTTTTTGCGATTGCGGACTTCGATAAGTTTGTGTTTGTATATTTGCGCAAGGATGTTGTCCATGGCTAGATTTTTTTGGCGATTTTTAAACCCACTCCTAGTCCAACCAAAACCGTAAAGTAGGTTATGATTTGCGCTAGAGAGGGTTTGTCAATATAGCCAATAGTGATGTGCAGAAATTTACCTAAAATACTTTGTTGAGAGAGGGTGGATGAGAGGTCGATAAATGGATCAATTATCGGGTCAACTATTTTAGCATCGCCCCAAAATCTGATTCCAGATGAGGCGGTGGCCGAGGCAAAAAATATAAGTAACCAACTGCTTATCAGAAAAAAATATCTGCCAAACGCTTTGAGAAGGCCGAAATATAAAGCCAAGCCAAGCAACGAACCACAAAAAAGACCGGCAACTATGCCAACAATAATTTGATAAATTCCAACCCCAGATACAAAGTAGCTATATGAAAACAAAACAATTTCGGCACCTTCGCGGATAACGGAGAGTAGGACAACAATTGATAAAGCGTAAAGCGGTTTTCTACCCTCTTTTACTGAGTGAGTAAGTCTTTTTAATTCTCCCGAAAGTGATTTAGCGTGCTTTTGCATCCATAAAACTGTCCACCCAATCATGAATGAAGCGGATAGGAGTATAAGACCGTTAAAAAATTCTTGACCCATTCCATCGAGAGAAGATGAAATTTTATCGGTAAAAAGAGCCAATAAAATCGAGGCGACAATTCCTAAAAATAATCCACCTAAAATCCAGCGACCGCGATTAACGATTTCTTTGCTGGCCGATGTTAAAATTCCAAGAATTAAGGCGATTTCGAGGACTTCGCGAAATACAACAATTGCAATTTGAAAATAATAGGGTGAAGTGTTCATAGAAAATGATTGGGTAAAAATTTGTTCAAAAATTACAATTAAATAATATTTTGTTCAACTAAATAATTCCCGATTCGCGCTTTAAACTGAACTATTGAAACGACATCTCATGACTGCATTTTATATCCATTATCCATTTTGTCGCTCAAAATGTCCATATTGTGATTTCAATTCCCATGTTAGAGATTCAATAGATTATAAAGCATTTGAACAAGCTTACTTTAAAGAAATTGAGTATTTTGCCAACAATTCTGTTGATAAAAATATTACAAGTATTTTTTTTGGGGGCGGAACTCCATCTCTTATGCCTGTTGATTTGGTAGCTAATCTAATCAATAAAATATCACAAAAATTTACAATTCAAAATGATTGCGAAATTACATTAGAAGCTAATCCAACTTCGAGTGAAGCACAAAAATTTATGAGTTTGAAAAAAATTGGAATAAATCGTTTATCCCTTGGTATTCAAGCTCTTAATGACGATGATTTAAAATTTTTAGGACGCGAACATTCATCTTTTGAAGCCATGGAAACCATTAAAATGGTGCAAAATTTATTTGATAATTTTTCGTTTGATTTAATTTATGCGCGACCAAATCAAACTCAAAATTCGTGGAAACAAGAACTTGACAAAGCCTTATCTTTCAGGCCCAAACATCTTTCTTTATATCAATTAACAATCGAAAAAGGTACAAAATTTTATAGCCAATATCGCGATAATAAATTTACTCTTCCTGATGAAAATTTAGCGAGTGATTTATACAATATGACTAATCAAATCATGAGCGATAACGATTTTGAGCATTATGAAATTTCTAATTATGCTCATAAAAATTTTGCTTCGCGCCATAATTTATCGTATTGGCAAAGTGATGATTATATTGGAATAGGAGCCGGAGCCCACTCCCGCGTGAGTTTTGTAGATTTAAATCGTTATGCAATTCAAATTCTATCCGAACCATCGCAGTGGCTAAATAAAAATTTAAATTTGGGTTCGGCAATTCAAAAAATTTCTAAAATTTCTAGGATCGAAATGATTGAAGAAATTATTATGATGGGTTTAAGGCTAGAGAATGGCTTATCTCAAGCAATTTTTTTAAAATATTTTAATCAAAAGTTTGATCAAATTTTAGATTTAAAAAAACTCAATTTTTTGATTGAAAAAAAATTATTAATTATTGATGAAAAAAATATAAGAATTCCTGAGGAGTCACGAATTTTAACAAATTCAATAATTCAAAAAATTTGCTCAACGATTTTTTAATAATATTTTGCGGATGGGCGATATCTTGGCGCTAAATACTAAGTTTATTAAATTATCCACGCGGATTGTCGTTTTCATCAAATGCTTTGAAGCCTTTCAAATAATCTATACAACCCCTTAGGCCTTGATATTCATTTACCAAAATTTCACGATTTTTTAAATATTGTTTGCCTATTTTAAGTGATAATCGAGCGATCAATTTAATGGCTTTAAGATATGCAAAAAATTTATTATGGACTTTTTGAGTGTAATATAATTTTGACCAACCAAATTTATGCCAATAAATTTTTTTTAATTCTTTGTCTGACTTTTTTGATGATTTACCGCCAATGTGAATTAGTTTGGTATTTTTGATGATCGCGGTATTAAATTGATGACTTCTTACTCTTTTGCATATTTCGTTATCTTCACAATATAAGAAAAAACCTTCGTCGAAAAAGCCTAATTTACGCATTATTTTCATGTTTATAAACATGCCAGCGCCAGTTATAAATCTATCAATAAAAAATTCTTCATTATCGCCAATTTTGCTATGAAGCTGTTCTAAATTTTTAGGGCAAGGTGCGATATTTTTAATTTCACCATTTTGAAATTTACAATTATAAACGATATTACCGGCCAAAGCTATGTTGGGATTTTCGACCATTATTTTTAGGGTTTGCACGATATCACTTGATTCAATTCTGGCATCAACATTCAAAAGAAGAGCAAAATCTGAATTACAATTTTTAAGGGCAACATTATTCGCCCTGCCGAAACCAAAATTTTTTGGGTTTTTAATAATTTTTAGTTCCGGATAGTTTTTTTCGACAATTTCACATGTATTGTCTGAGCTCGCATTATCAACAATTATTGTTTTAAATGACTTCAAATCGATACTATCTAAACAACTCTCAATCATTGGTGAGCTATTGTAGGTGGCGATAATTATTGTCAGTCTATCGAAGAGGCTCATAAAACTTTTTTGTTGAGTTGGGAATTTTATTTAGAATCGCCATGTTATTCCCGAAAAATAATTTAGGTCAGTTGCTGATTCCGATAATCCAAAATTAATGCCAAAATCGAGTTTAATATTTTTAGAAACTAAATAATTAGCTCCAAAATCAAGGTAATTTTTTACGAACTTATTGTGACTGAAGGTTTTTAGTGAGTAAAATTCAATATAAGAGCTAATTCTTTCATTAAATGATTTCGAGAAATAATAAGAATTAACAAATCCTAAATATTGATTTTTTGCGGGGTTATTTGAGTTTTCGTAATAATTAATTTGGTACATGCCACCGATTGTATTATCGTCGCTTAATTTATAATGAAACGGTACAATAACCCCCCCGCGCAGATCATTGCGCAGAAGGCGATCTTGAGCGTTATCAATTTTAAAAAATGAAGTGATTGCAAGGCCAATTTTGTCTCCATCATTGCCCAAAATATTATGTTTAAGTCTAATAAATTTTTCTCCACTACTACCATTATTATTATAATAAATATTTTGGTTTTGAGTTTTTTTATAAAATGAAACCCCATCGTAAATATATTGGATTTCAGTGCTATCGCTTACGGCAAAGCGGATAGTTAAGTATTCAAAATATGATCCAATGTTTGATTTGGTATTGTTTTTAGAATTCTTATCAAAAGTTTTGCTGAAAAAAGAGGCTTCAATTTGTGAGTGAAAGCGATTAAGGGTGAGGGCGCTATCGGATTTGCTTGGTCTTTCTGAGCTTAGAGGGCGCAAATTATCGGCATGTGAATTTTGAACTTTGGATAAATTAAATATCAAAAAACTAAAAACCGTAATTTTTAAAAATTTATAACGGTAAGTTGTCATGCTTCTTCCAAGGCTTTTGAACCTTTTTATTCTTGAGAATTTGCAAGGACATGCAAATTCTTTTGCGGGTATTTTGAGGTCTAATTACTTCGTCAACAAATCCTCGTGAAGCAGCAACAAAAGGTGAGGCAAATTTTTCACGGTATTCGGCAACTTTAATTGATTTTTGATTTGGATCTTTGGCCTCTTCGCGAAAAATAATTTCAACAGCGCCTTCGGGCCCCATAACTGCAATCTCTGCATTGGCCCACGCAAAATTAACATCTCCACGTAAATGTTTTGAATTCATTACAATATATGCCCCACCGTAAGCTTTGCGGGTAATAACAGTAATTTTGGGGACGGTTGCTTCTCCATAGGCGTATAGTAATTTTGCTCCATGTTTAATAATTCCACTATGCTCTTGGTCTGTTCCAGGTAAAAATCCCGGCACATCAACAAAAGTTAAAATTGGAATGCTGAAGGCATCGCAAAAACGAATAAAGCGACCAGCTTTTTCACTGGCTTTAATATCAAGACAACCGGCTAATTGCATAGGTTGATTAGCAATAACACCAACTGTTTGACCTTCCATTCTTCCAAAACCAATTATGATATTTTTAGCATAATTAGGTTGAATTTCATAAAAATCACCTTCATCGAGAATTTTCTCAACTAATTCAAGCATATCATATGGCTGATTAGGATTTTCCGGAATAAGTGTATTAAGGGAGACATCAACTCTATCAAAATTATCATCGACTGGAATTTGAGGTAATTCGGATTTATTGGAAAGGGGGAGGAAGTTAATTAAACGTCGAGTTTGAAGAAGAGCTTCAATATCGCTTTTGAAGGTTAAATGAGCAACCCCACTTTTTGAACTGTGAACTGATGCTCCACCCAAATCTTCTTGCGAAACTGTTTCGTGAGTAACGGTTTTAACAACTTCTGGACCAGTTACAAACATATAAGAAGAATTTTCTACCATGATTGTAAAATCAGTGAGTGCTGGTGAGTATACAGCGCCTCCAGCGCATGGTCCCATAATCAGGGAAATCTGAGGAATTACACCACTTGCATCAATATTTCGTTGAAAGATTTCGCCATATCCACCAAGTGAATCAACCCCCTCTTGGATTCTTGCGCCACCAGAATCGTTAATTCCAATAACTGGGGCACCAACTTGAACAGCTTTATCAAGTATTTGGCATATTTTTTTTGCATGCGCTTCTCCAAGCGAACCTCCCATAACCGTAAAGTCTTGGCTGTAAACAAATACCAATCTGCCATTAATTGTGCCTTGACCCGTTACTACACCGTCCCCAGGATGTTTTTTGTCGTCCATACCAAAGTCTGTGCAACGGTGTTCAACGTACAATCCATATTCCTCAAAAGAGTCTGGATCAAGGAGTACTTCTATTCTTTCTCGAGCTGTAAGTTTCCCTTTAGAATGTTGGACTTCAATTCTTTTTTGACCACCACCTATTCTGGCTTCTTCACGCTTAGAAGCGAGTTTTGCAATATTGATAGAACGCATTTTGATTTTTTGATTAGTTAATTTTGGCAATTATTGTCTCGCCACCAACCATAGTTTGACCTAACAGAGATTTAATTTCAACATTTTCAGGGAAATACAAATCAGCTCTACTTCCAAAGCGAATTATTCCATATCTTTGACCGGCAATTACGTCTTGACCAGTTTTGAGATCGGATACTATTCTTCTAGCAACTAGACCAGCAACTTGAACAAAAATAATTTCAGTGCCATTGGCGGTTTTTACAACTACAGAATTTCTTTCATTTTCAATACTAGCATCATCGGCATTTGCGCTTAAAAATTTACCAGGTTGATAAACCACTTTTTCAACCTTTCCAGAAACCGGAACTCTATTAACATGCACATTAAAAACATTCAAAAAAATACTCACCTTATTAAATTTTTGTTTACCATATCCAAGCTCTTCCGGAGCCTCTGCTCCGTACTCAACACGAGTGATAACGCCATCAGCAGGACTGATAATGGCGTTATCTTCAAGCGGAACGACTCTTTCTGGGTCTCTAAAAAAGAATATGCACCATAAGGTTGCTACAATACCAATAAGTCCAAGAAAGTTACTCAAAAGTGCCAATATCGCTGTTGCGATGGCAAATATGAAAATAAATTTATATCCTTCTTTGTGAATTGGGAATGTAACTAGTTTAAGTGCATCGAGTAAGTCGTTCATATTTATTTAATTGTTATTAGAAATATCAAACCACAATCTATCAACTTGCTTAGGAGATACAGCTACATCAATAACATTGATTTGATCTAAAATAAAATTGACGGTTTTTTCCTCAAGAATTGCTCCTTGAAGTTGTTGTGATGATTTGTCATTATTGTAGGTTTGAAGAATTTGTTCAGCCTGTTCTGGATACATTTCAGTTAAATTTTCAATTTCATTTTCAATTTCTTCTTCAGACACAGTTATATTATTTTTATTAGCTAAGTCTGCCAAAATTAATCCGCAACGAACCATCCTTTGAGATAGTCTAAGACTTTTTAGTCTATCATCAACTGATTGGTTTGAAGTATTTTGTGAAGCAGAGTTATCAATATTTTTAAGGAAGTTGGTTTGTTCATTAACTAATCCAACCGGAAGATCAATGCTATGAGCTGAATCTAAATAGTCAAAGAGTTCTTTTTTAAAGATTGCGCGACAAGTTATTTCGTATGAGACCGCCATTTGGTTATATACACTTTCCTTGAAACTTTCGAGATCATCAAAACCTGTGGCTTCTTTGACGAATTCATTATCGAACTTTCTTGATTCAGCTTTATATATTGCTAAAATTTCAACATCAAATGTTGCATTTTTTCCAGCTAAATCTGAAATAAAGTAATCATTTGGAAATTTTACAGAAACAACAACCTCTTGACCAGTTATTTTACCAACAAGTTGTTCTTCAAAATTTTCAATAAAGGTTTTGCTACCAATTTCTAAAGGATATTCTTTACCAAATCCACCTTCAAACGGAACACCGTTAATATTGCCATTGTAATTTATAACAACAACATCGCCGAAGTTAGAAAGATAAATTGGGTCTTGAAGCTCAAGTTTAACTTTTGACTTTAATGTTTTTTCGACATTTTCTTCAATATCGTCTTCGCTAATTTCAACCAAGTAACGATTAAGAGTTATTTTTGATAAATCAATTTCTGGAATTGATGGGAATACTTCAAATGATGCAATGAGGCTTACATCTTTGCCTTCCTCAAAAGTTTTAAAATCAATTTTTGGATATGATGCCATGCGATATCTGTTATCGTTTACAATTTTAGAAATTGTTTGAGAAATTAAAATATCTGATTGCTCTGCCATAATTGATTTACCGTATTTTTCAAGAATGGTTTCAGTTGGAACGCGACCTTTTTCAAAGCCACTCATAGAAAATTCTGGTTGAATTTTTGATATGTAATCATTGATTTTTTGATTTAAGAGAGGGGCAGGAATATTCAGTTGAAAATCCTTGCGTAACTTGTCATC
>RFYG01000030.1 GCA_009925685.1 Pseudomonadota bacterium | reverse complement strand
TTCATCACTTAACCTTGGATGATTTTTATTATTGGCTGAATTTTTATATTTTTTATAAAAACTGTCATCAACTGTATATGTAAAGAAGTCATTTTGTGCGGTTGCTTGAAAGGAAATTTTACCATATTTGAAGTAATCTGGATTTGTACAAGATTGGGTAAAAATTGCGCAAGCGAGGAAAAAAAAAGTTTTACCCATTTTCATAGTAAAATTTATCGTAAAATTTTATAGATTATTTTACTTTTTATCGTTTTGAACTTCTAGAAAATCAAGCTTTTCCTTTATTCTTGAAGCTTTTCCAGTGAGATTTCTTAGATAGTATAACTTTGCTCTTCTAACATCACCTTGTTTTAAAACTTCAATACCCGCAAGAAGTGGTGAATATAGGTTAAATTTTCTTTCAACCCCAACTCCTGAACTAATTTTTCTAACAGTGAAAGTTGCATTGTAATTTTCTAAGGATTTTGTTCTGGCTATAACTACTCCGTTGTAGGCCTGAAGTCTCGTTGTGTCACCCTCGGTTATTTTGTATTTTACGCTTAGTGTATCTCCAACCTTAAAATTTGGTATTTTAAAACCTGATAGATCTTGGATTTTTTTTAATTGAGATTTGTTAAAATCTGATATGATATTTTTCATATAAATAGTTATGATTTTGCGTTTTGTTCAGTTTTTTCTTCGATAATTACTCTATCTACTAATTCCATATATGCCATTGGAGCTTTATCTCCAACTCTAAAACCATTTTTAATGATTCTTGTGTATCCACCGTTTCTCGAAGTAATTCTTGGACCAATTTCCTTGAAAAGTTTATTAGTTATTTCTTCATTTCCCACAATTGATAAGGCTAACCTTCTGTTAGCCATATTATCTTTTTTAGAGATAGTTATTAATTTTTCTACGAATGGTCTTAACTCCTTTGCCTTGGGAAGAGTTGTTTTTATTGCCTCATTTTTTAACAATGCAATTGATAAATTTCTTAGAAGGGCTTTTCTGTGAGAGCTATTTCTATTTAGTTTTCTACCTTTAATTCTGTGTTTCATAGGATTTTTTTTTAAAATTCTTTATTCTTAATTTTTAGAAGTTCATCAATATTTTTGGGTGGCCAATTTGTTAATTTCATACCAAATGTTAAACCCATTGATTTTAAATTATCTTTTAATTCATTAAGTGATTTTCTCCCGAAATTAGCAGTTTTTAACATCTCAACCTCGGTTTTAATAACTAAATCTCCAACATAAATTATGTTTTCATTTTTTAAACAATTATAGGAGCGAACAGATAGCTCAAGTTCTTCAATTGTTTTAAGGAGATTTTTATTGAATTCGGGTTCAATATTTATTTCTTTTTCTGGGGTTGCATCAACCTTTGAAACATCAAAATTTACAAAAGCTTGGAATTGGTCTTGGAGTATTTTTGCTGATATGGCGAGAGCATCTCTTGGTATCATAACTCCATTAGTATCAATTTCTAAAATTAATTTATCAAAGTCGGTTATTTGTCCAACTCTGGCGTTTTCAACCCTATAAGCAACCTTCCTTACTGGACTAAAGACCGAATCTACTTTAATGGAACCAATAGAATTATTTTGCCTATAATCATTATCAATATTTGCGTATCCTCTTCCATATTCAACAGTTATAGACATGTCGATTTTGGCACCCTTATTTAGTGTGCAGATTAGATGATCTTTGTTTAAAATATTAACCCCGGCAGGCAATTCTATTGAACCAGCATAAATGGGTCCTTGTTTATTTGTTGATAATTTAAGAACAGAAGGGCTTGGGTTATCTTTGGAAATAGCAAGTCCTTTGAGATTCATAATAATATCAAGAACATCTTCTTTGATGCCATCAATAACGCTATACTCATGCATAACCCCTTCGATTTTAATGGACGTTACAGCGAATCCGTTTAATGATGATAACATTACTCTTCTTAATGCATTTCCTAAAGTATTGCCGTACCCCCTTGCGAAAGGCTCCATTACAATTACTGATTTAGTTAAATTGTTATACCCTTCTTTTAGTTCAATTGATGTGGGCTTTGTAAGTGTACTCCAGTTTTCTTTGAGAATTGCCATATTTTTTTAAAAAATTAATTACAGTATTTATAAAATCATTTTGATAATTAGACCCTTCTTCTCTTGGCTGGCCTGCATCCGTTGTGAGGTAGATATGTGATATCTTTAATAAGAGACACATTAATCCCAGAAACTTGAATTGCTCGTAAGGATGCTTCTCTACCAACACCTGGACCACGAATCTCTACAACTGCGTTTTGTAGTCCACATTCTTTTGCAATATTCACTGCGTGTTGCGTTGCAACTTGAGCAGCGTATGGGGTTGCTTTTCTTGAACCCTTAAAGCCATGTTTCCCAGATGATGACCAACATATAATGTTTCCATTTGTTTCTGAGATGGAAATTATCGTGTTGTTAAAACTTGCGTAAACATGAATAATTCCGTTGACAACATTTTTCTTTTTTTTGCTAATACTTTTTTGCTTTTTTTCTTTTAAAGCTATATCTGTTTTTGTTTCTGTCATAAATTTTTATTTCTAGATTTTATTTTACGGCTTTCTTTTTGTTGGCAATTGCAACACCTCTTCCCTTGCGGGTTTTGGCATTTGTATGAGTTCTTTGTCCTCTTACTGGAAGTTTTTTAACGTGTCTAATCCCGCGATAACAACCTATATCAATTAATCTTTTAATATCCGACGATATTTTTCTCCTTAGATCACCCTCAAGTATTGGGAACTCCTTTTCAATTAACGATCTCACCTGAGAAAGCTTTTCCTCTGTCAATTGATGAGTTCTTTGATTAAGGTTAATTTTTAATTTGTTACAGATTTTTTCTGCACTTGTTCTACCAATTCCGTAAATATATGTTAAAGCTATTACAAAACGCTTTTCTTTAGGAATATTAATACCAGATATTCTAGCCAATGTTGTGTCCTCAATTTGTGTTAATTATTAATAGCTGATTTCAGGTCTTCAAAAATTAGGGGAGCAATTTTTAAAGCATCTACCGAAACAAGCAAGTATTTTTTTTTATAAAATTCTATTAGAGGAAAACTTGATTGTTTGAAAATTTGCAATCGATTTTTAATGATTGTTTCATTGTCATCGGATCTTTTTTCAAACTCTAATGAATCACATTTATCGCACTCCCCCTCATTTTTTGGAGGATTAAAATATTCATTATAGACCGTACCACATTTTTTACATGAGTACCGTCCAGCGATTCTTTTAATAACTATCTCATCTTCAATAATAAAGTTAAATACTTTATCGATTTTTTTATTAATTTTATTAAGCATTTCATCTAATTTTTCTGCTTGTTTTATATTTCTTGGAAAACCATCTAATATAAAACCATTTTTGTATTCGTCACCAGATAACTTATTAATTATTATTCTAATTACTATGTCGTCATCAACTAACTTACCTGATTCCATAATATCCTTGATAATAACACCTATTTGACTTTTTTCTTCAACCTCTTTTCTTAACAGATCTCCAGTGGAAATTGTTTTTATTGAGTATTCTTTCGCAAGCATGGCTGATTGCGTACCCTTTCCAGATCCTGGTGCGCCAATTAATATTATATTCATACCCTGACCCTAATTCTTCTTTTTTTGCTGGCTCCAGATCCGTATCTAGTTGATATCAAATGAGATTGAATTTGATTAATTAAATCCATTACAACATTTACCATAATTAGTATTCCAGTTCCTCCAATATGTAATGGAATCGATGATTTAACAATTAATATTTCTGGCGTAACGCAAATTATTATCAAATATATTGCTCCTATAAGCGTTAATCTTGATACTATTTTATCAAGATATTCTGAAGTGGCTGTTCCAGGCCTAACTCCAAATATAAAACAGTTGCTTTTTTTTAGATTACTAGCCACTTCGACTGTATTAAAAATTATTGATGAGTAAAAATATGAAAAGAATAGAATTAGGATTGAAAAAATTACTGAATAAACCAGCCCACCCCTTTGGATTGTTGATAATAACCAATTTCCATCTGAGCCAGTAATCTGTATTATTGCAATAGGAAACATTAACACAGAACTTGCAAATATGGGAGGAATGACGCCAGATAAGTTAATTTTCAAAGGAAGAAACGATGAATCAGACATTCCAGCGCTTCTCATGGCGTTTGCGTTTGGATATTGAATCTTAATTTTTCTTTGAGTTTTTTCTACAAAACATACCACAATTAATCCGATTGAAAAAAACACAAAAAATAGCAAAACCGTTGAGAATGTATATGCGCCATTTTTCAAAAGAGTAAACATTTCTGTAATAGTACCCGGAAGGGAGGATACTATTCCAACGAATATTATTAATGATATTCCGTTGCCAATACCTGATGACGTAATTTTTTCTCCAAACCACATCAACATAATCGTCCCCCCAACTAAGCTAACAATGGTGGTCAACAAAAAAATATTTGAATCCGACACGAAAGCATTATTTTCAGAGCTTGA
This sequence comes from Pseudomonadota bacterium, assembly GCA_009925685.1. GTDB lineage: Bacteria > Pseudomonadota > Alphaproteobacteria > Rickettsiales > UBA1997 > CAILUF01. The sequence continues at coordinate 9,384 of RFYG01000030.1, read as the reverse complement.
TAATGCAAAATAGACTCCATATGATTGTATTATTGCCAAAATTATGGTAAGGTATCTTGTATATTGATTTATCTTTGCCCTGCCGTAATCACCTTCTTTTTTGAGTGCCTCAAGACCAGAGTGCATTGATGTTAAGAGTTGCATTATAATTGATGAGGTTATATATGGCATGATATTTAAGGCAAAAATACTCATTCTTTCAAGGGCTCCGCCCGAAAAAAGGTTTATCATTCCAAATATATTTGAAGCTTCTCCAGAAAATATTTTTTGAATTACCTTAGCATCGATCCCAGGAATTGGAACAAAAGTACCGAACCTATAAATAAGCAATATAAATATTGTAAAAATAATTTTTTTCTTAAGATCAATACTTGATTCTTGCTTCATTTTATGCAAATTTATTAGCTTTCTTGGAGTATTTATCTACTGAGATTTTGATATCTTTTATATCAATTGGATTTTTTCCCATTATAAGCTTCACTATTGATTTTTTATTCTTAATTAATCCATTCTCAAATAGATTATCTTTGGTTACGGTCATTTTTTGCACAAGTTTACCGCTATTAATAAGCTTTAGAATATCTTGAATATTTATTACTTCGATATTTTTTTTGAGATTATTAACAAACCCTTTTTTTGGAAGTCTCATATGAACTGGGGTTTGTCCGCCCTCAAAACCTTTGACCGAATGGTGTCCAGTTCTTGCTTTTTGGCCCTTAACACCTCGACCAGATGTTTTTCCTTTGCTAGATCCGATTCCTCTACCAACCCTGATTTTGGTTTGTCTTTTAATTTTAGGAAGTTCGTTTAATGAGAATGACATATTTTATGATATTTTAATTAAGTGATATACCTTTTTGATCATTCCAAGTATAGAACCATCAACCTTAAGTTCTGCAGATGATCCTATCCCTCTTAGTCCCAGACCAATAAGATTTTTATTTTGCTTGTCCTTAAGTTTTGAACCACTCTTTACCTGAGTAATTTTAATCTTTTTATTTAAAAAATTATCTAATTTCATAATATTAATCATTTTTATTCTCTGTTTTTAATGCTTGATTCCTTCTTTTAACAATTTCTGAAATTTCTTTTGATCTTTTTTCAGCAATTAATTTAGGTGATGTTAAATTTTTAAGAGCCCCAAACGTAGCTCCAAGCATATTGTATGGATTTGAGGTTCCAACTGATTTAGCCACAATATCGTTTATACCAGCGCACTCAAAAACAGCGCGCATAGGTCCCCCAGCAATTACTCCGGTTCCAAGTGGTGCAGATCTAAGATAAACTTTTGCTGAACAGTATCTTGAAAAAATATCATGATGAATTGTTCTACCCTCTTTTAAAGAAACCTTTATCATGGTTTTTTTTGCAGCTTCAAAAGCTTTATTTTTTGCGTCAGAAACCTCTGTTGCGTTGCCCTTTCCGAAACCAACTTTCCCGTTTTTATCCCCAACAACAACTAAAACTGAGAATGACATATTTTTCCCACCTTTTACAGTTTTCGATACTCTATTGACAGCTATAAGCCTTTCAATAATTTCATTGGTGGATTTATCTTTTTGATTTTTTTGTTTTGTCATCATTATTTTATTTTAAAATTTTAAACCTGATTCACGACACGCTTCAGCCAGAGCTTTTACGCGCCCATTATAATTGTAAGCACCCTTGTCGAATACCACAGATAGAATGTTTGACTCTATGCACTTAGTTGCGAGAATCTTACCAACGAATTTCGCCTTTTCAATTCCGGATATTTTTTGTTCATTTTTTATACTTGACTCTTGTGCCAATACATTGCCAGATATATCAATTATTTGAGCGTAAATATTTTTGTTAGACCTATTTATTACTATTCTAGGGCGCATCGATTTATTGTTTTTTTTAACGCCACTCCTAACTCTATTTTTTCTTCTTTGATATGATGTTAACATAGCTAATATGATTTTAATTATTTTTTCTTTCCTTCTTTACGCAGGATAGCTTTTCCAAGTATTTTAACTCCCTTTCCTTTATATGGCTCAGGAGATCTAAAACTTATAATTTCGGATGCCACCTGTCCAACCATTATCTTATCCTCACCAGTAATAATTATAAGATTTGGTTTTTCAAAAGATGCATTAATGCCAGATGGAAGAGCGTAATATATTTCGTGACTGTATCCAAGTGTTAAACTTAGGACACCCTTGTCAACTGATGCTTTATAACCAACCCCGTTTATTTCAAGAATAATTTTAAAAGGATTTGTAAGCCCATGAACTATATTTTTGAGGTTACTTCTATCCATACCAATTTTCATCGATAGGTTTTTGCTTGATTTGTCTGACGAGATTAGTTTCAGCTGATTGTTATTAAATTCAACTTCTACACCAGAGCTTACCTCATAGTTTTTTTTGATTTTACCAGAATCAAAATATACTTTATTTTTATCAAGCGTTACTTTTACACTATCTGGAACCGTAATCGGCAATTTTCCTATTCGAGACATTTTTATGTTTAAAATATTTTTAATAAAATTTCACCACCAAGATTTTTAGCTCTAGCTATATGATCAGCTATAACACCTTGCGAAGTTGACAATAAAAGCATTCCGAGGCCATTTTTTACTAATGGAATTTTCTTAGAATTACAGTATATTTTTCTGCCAGGCTTAGAAACAACTGATATATCAGTTAAAACTGGCTGTTGATTGTAATATTTTAAACTAATTGTAAAAAAATCATGAGAACCTTTTTTAATTTTGGCGTAATTTAAAATATACCCCTCGTCTTTTAATATAGAAAGAATGTTTTCTCTTAGTGTTGAAACTGGCGACAAAACAGATTGCCTTCCAGCGGAATATCCGTTTTTTATAATTGCTACCAGATCTGATACGGGATGATTGAATGACATAATTTTACCAACTTGATTTAATTAAACCCGGAATTTGACCCCATGATGCCAATTCCCTAACCGCAATACGCGATAACCCAAATTTTCTGAGATTTCCTCTTGGCCTTCCGCTAAGAGCACATCTGTTTCTATATCTTATTTTTGAACCGTCCCTTGCAAGTTCTGATAGTTTTGTTTGAGCTATAAGTCTTTCTGAAAATGATAACGAATTATTTTTGATAATTTTTTTTAAATTATCTCTTTTAATTTTTTGGTTATTTGAAAGCTTTAATCTTTTAGCATTTCTTCTAATTAATGATTTTTTTGCCATAAATTATTTTATTGGAAAATTTAGTTTTTTTAATAGGTAAAGAGCTTCTTCTTTTGTCTTGGCTGTAGATACTATTGTGATGTTAAGTCCAAATATCTTGAGGATATTATCGAGGTCTACCTCTAGAAAAATGTTATGTTCTTTTATTCCAAAGCTATAATGATTGCTTTCGTTGAATCCCTTGGATGACAAACCTCTAAAATCTCTAATCCTTGGAAGAGCTATAATTGTTAGTTTATCAAGAAATTGATACATTCTTTTACCTCTTAGGGTTACTCTACATCCAATTGGCAAATCCTTTCTAAGTTTAAATGTAGAAATTGCTTTTCTTGATTTTGTTAGAACAGCTTTTTGTCCCGCTATATTAGAAAGTTGAGATAGAAGATATGATAGAAGCTTGTTATCACTATCCACCGCCTTAATTCCAACATTAATGCTTATCATTTTAATTTTTGGAATAGACATTTCATTTTTATATGAAAATCTTTCTTTAATTTCTGGAATTGAATCCTTGTATAGTTTTTCAGTTATCGTTTGCATTATATATCAATTTTTTTTCCTGTTTTTTTTGAAACGCGATTCTTGGTAGCAAGTTTTTTATCTTTACTTCCATTTGTCACAAATTTAATTTTTATTGGTTTACCATTCTCTTGGTGCGAGATATTTGAAACATGTATTGTTTTTTCTTTTTTTATTATTTGTCCGGGCTGTTGGGCAGATGGTTTTTTGTGAATAGTAGCGATGTTGATACCCTCTATTGTGACCCTGTCTTTTTCAACAGATATTATTTTACCGGTTTTACCCTTATCTGAACCAGTTATAACAATAACATTATCACCTTTTTTAAATTTTTTTGCCATTACAAAACCTCCGATGCTAATGATGCAATTTTTAGAAAATTTTTTTGCCTAACTTCTCGCGATACAGGGCCAAATACCCTAGATCCAATCGGTTCATTTTCCTTATCAACCAAAACAACAGCGTTATCATCAAATTTGACAAAGCTTCCATCAGGTCTAACAATTTTGTTTTTAGTCCTAACTATTACAGCTTTGGCAACTTGACCTTTTTTCATTTTAGAATTTGGATTTACAGATGTTATAGAAACAACTATAACATCACCAACATCTGTGATCATGTGATTGGAACCGCCAAGAACTTTTATACATCTAGCAGTTTTAGCCCCGGAGTTATCGGCTACCACTAGATTTGTTTGCATTTGAATCATAAAATATTTATTTAATTATCCACTTTTTCTTTTTCGATATCGGTTTTGAGCTTGATATAATAACCTCTTGTCCAATTTCGATATTTTCATTACCATTGGTATCAACGATAAATTTCTTACTTACAGTTATAAATTTACCGTAACGTTCGTGTTTTTTATATGTATTTGAAATTACTTTTATTGTCTTTAGATCAATAATTCCTATAACTTTTGCCTTCATAATTACTTTTTGTTGTTTAATTTAGTGAATATTCTAGCAATTTCTTTTCTTTTTGCTCTCATTTTTTTTGGATTTTCATCTCCAGATGTTCTTTTTATTCTCATCCTAAGTAAATCCATTTTATGGATATAAATATTTTGCAACATTGTTTTTTTATCTTGCTCTATCATTTTTAATTGTTGTTTATAATTTTTGTTTTGAACGGCAATTTAGACCCAGCTTTTAGAAGTGCGTTAAAAGCGGAATCCGAATCAATTCCATCAATTTCAAATATAACCCTTCCAGGCTTAATTTTTGCAATGTAATATTCTACATTTCCTTTTCCGCTTCCCATTCTGACTTCAGCTGGTTTTTTTGTAACTGGAGTGTGAGGAAACACCATTATCCATAACTTTCCAGATCTTTTCATATATCTGGTAATTACTTTTCTAGCTGATTCTATTTGCTTTGAGTTTAATTTAGATGGTTCAAGAGCTTTTAGTCCGAATGAACCAAAACTAAGAACGTTTCCAACGGCAGAAACTCCAAGGATTTTTTTTCCTCCCTTTTGCGATTTTCTGTACTTTGTTTTTGCAGGAACTAGCATTTTTTTTATATTTTATTTATAGTGTTGAAATTTTTTTCTTTTCCACAAAGCCTTTGTAAATCCACACCTTAACACCAATAACACCGTAACCAGTGTATGCATTGGCTGTTGCATAATCAATATTACATCTAAGTGTGTGAAGGGGTACAGAGCCTTCTTTATACCACTCTGTTCTTGCAATTTCCGCTCCACCAAGTCTTCCAGCGCAACTAACTTTTATACCTAATGCACCAAACTTTATTGCTGACTGCATCGCTTTCTTCATTGCCTTTTTGAACGCTGACCTACCTTCTAATTGTTTTGCAATTGACTGGGCAACCAGTGATGAATTTATATCAGGTTTGTCAATTTCTACAATCTTAACCTCAACTTTTGTTCCAGCGATCTTTTCTACCGATTGGTTAATTTTTTCAATATCCGAACCTTTTTTTCCGATCAGTACTCCGGGTTTAGAAGTTTTTATTACTAGGTTTATTACGCCAGAGGGTCTTTCAATAATAACTGAGCCTATACCGCAGTGCGAGTAATTTTTTTTAATAAATTTTCTTATTATAACATCGTTAATTAATTTTTTTGAGTAATTTTTGTGATCATACCAAACAGATTCCCAGTTTTTATTATTTAGAAGCCTGAATCCAACTGGATTTACTTTTTGTCCCATTTATTTTTCCTCATTTTTATTGATTTTTTTATCGGTAACCATTTTCTCTCCTACAATAACTGTTAAATTGCTATATGTTTTGAGAATTCTGCTTGATTTTCCTCTTCCACGAGCTGAAAATCTTTTTAATGCAAATGCCCTACCAACGTTTATCTCTTTTACATAAAGATTGTCGGCATCCATATTATGATTGTTTTCGGCATTAGACATGGCCGAATATATTACTTCTCTTATAGTTGATGAAAGTTTAAGTTTTGAAAATTTAAGAATAGTAAGTGCTTCAGATACTTTTAGACCAGTTATATTTTTAGTGATCTTCATAACTTTAATTGGGCTTGATTTTAAAGCTTTCTGAGATGCTTTTGCGATTTTAGTTTCTGTCATATACTACTCCTTCGTGACTTTTTTATCACCACCATGACCGTAGAATGTTCTGGTAGGTGAAAATTCTCCGAACTTATGCCCAACCATTCCCTCAGTTACTGACACTGAAACAAATTTTTTTCCGTTATGAACTGCAAAATTTATTCCAACAAATTGCGGAAGTATTGTTGATTTTCTTGACCATATTTTAATAATTTGTTTTTTTGATGAATTTACATATTCTTTGGCTTTTTTAATTATGTAACCTTCAACAAATGGTGGTTTTTTTGACGATCTTGGCATTTTATTTTACTCTCCTTGATTTAACGATAAGTCTGTTGGTATTATTTTTTCTCTTTCTGGTTATTTTTCCTTTAGTTGGTTTACCAGTTGGCGACACAGGGTGTCTTCCTCCTGAAGTTTTACCTTCTCCACCTCCATGCGGGTGATCAACTGGATTCATGGCCACACCTCTAACAGTAGGTCTTATACCTAACCATCTTGATCTTCCAGCTTTTCCAATTGTAGTATTTTTGTTATCAAGATTTGATACTTGACCAATTGTTGCCATACAGTTTAATGAAAAAAGTCTTATTTCTCCTGATTGCATTTTTAACAATGCATATCCACTATCTTTTCCGACTAGTTGAGAATATGTTCCGGCAGATCTTGATACAGCTCCACCGCAACCAGGTTTTATTTCAATATTGTGGACAATTGTACCAATTGGAATAACAGAAAGTGGCATAGCATTGCCAATCTTAACATCAATTAAATTTTTAGATGACAATATGACGTCACCAACTGTAATTTTATGTGGAGCTAGAATGTATGAGTATATGCCGTCATTATATTTTATAAGGGCAATGAATGATGTTCTGTTTGGATCATATTCAATTCTTTCAATTTTAGCTTCGATGTCAACTTTGTCTCTCTTAAAGTCTATAACTCTGAATGATTTTTTATGTCCAGATGATTTATGTCGAACCGTAATATGACCGATATTGTTTCTACCCGATTTCTCCGTATTTTTTTTTGTTAGAATTTTTAATGGAGATCCCTTCCATAATTCACTCTTATCAACTGATACATATTGCCTCAGTGTAGGTGTAACTGGTTTATAATTTTTGAGTGCCATTTTTATTATGCAAAATTAATTGTTTGATTTTCTTTTAGCTTAATTATAGCTTTTTTTACCTTACTGGTGTAGCCATTAATTCCCTTAAATCTTCTACTTTTAGGTTTTGTGTTAATTATGTTAACATTTTTAACATCAACGTTGTAGATTTTTTTAATTAGAGATTTGATTTCAGATTTGTTGCAACTTGAGTCCACTTCAAATGTGTATCTTCCATTTGATGAACTAATATTAGATTTTTCTGTGTAAACTAAACCTTTAATTTTGTCGAGATTTATAATTGAACTCATTATTTAAGTGCCCCCATGATTTTATTTTCGAATGTAACTTTATCAACAATAATATGTTCGAAGTTTATTAAATCTGAAGCATTTATTGCTTTGGATTCAATTATTTTAATATTCTTGATGTTTCTGGCAAATTGAGTTAGATTTTTGCCAACATTTGTAATAAATAATGCGCTTATAATTTTATTTTTATTCAATGTTTTTGAAACTAATGAAGTTTTATTTATATTAATCTCTGGGTCGAATGTTATGATTTTATTATTGATAATTTTTGACTTTATCGCATCCGCAATTGCTAACTTTGCAATTTTTTTTGGTATAGAAAAATCAAAACTTCTTGGCATTGGTCCATGGCAAGTTCTTCCACCTACGAACTGAACCGATCTTTTACTCCCTTGTCTTGCTCTACCGGTACCTTTTTGTTTGTATGGTTTAGCTGTTGTACCTGAAATTTCATCCATTGATTTGGTCTTGGCTGAACCAGATCTTTTTCTAGCTAACTGCCAACGCACAACATATGCCAAGTTTTTAGAACTCTTTATATCAATCGAGTTAACGATTGTGTATTCTTTTTTAATAATTTCTTGGTTGCTGAAATTTATTTCTGGTACACTAATTGACTTCATGTTATTTTATATGTTATTTATTTTAATTATCACTTCAGAACCATTTTTGCCTGGTACACATCCCCTTACTCCTACAATAGAATTCTGAATGTCTAGATGCTCAACTGTAATATTTTTGACGGTGACATTATCAACTCCTAAATGTCCAGCCATTTTCTTGCCTTTAAATGTTTTTCCTGGATCCTGTCTTTGTCCAGTTGATCCGTGTGAACGATGTGAAATTGATACGCCATGTGATGCCTCTAAACCACGGAAATTCCATCTTTTCATAACCCCGGCAAAGCCTTTTCCAGACGTTTTGCCTCTTACCGAGATTTTATCGCCTTCTTTAATTATTTTTGATATATCAACTTGTTCGCCTTCTTTAAACTCGAACGCGCCTTTAGTATATGATTCTTTTAGTGATTTGTGTACAGGAATATTTTTTTTACTATAAAAACCAATGAGTGATTTATTGATATTTTTGACACTATTCTTTTTTTCAAATCCCAATAGTACCTTATTACCATTATCTGAGTTGAATGACTTGACAACTGTTGTATCATGTAACTTAACCATTGTTAAAGCAATGGATGTTCCATTGTTTTTATAGATATGAGTCATTCCTATTTTTTTACCTAACAATTCTAACATTTTATATCTATTCCTATTTTTGATTTAATGCGATTTTAATATTTACTCCAGCTGAAAGGTTTAATTTCATTAGAGCATCAACTGTTTGTGTGGTAGGAGAGATTATTAGTAAGCGCTTGGATGATCTGATTTCAAACTGTTCACGTGAATCTTTGTCAACGTGTGGGCTTCGTGTTACACAAAACTTTTTGATTTTAGTTGGAAGTGGAATTGGTCCTTTAATTCCTGCGCCAGTCCTTCTAACTGTAACTATAATCTCATTCATGGCTTTGTTTAATACAAAGTGATCGAATGATTCCAAGGTTATTTTAATACTCTCTTTATTTTTCATATTTATCTCTCAGATTTACTTCAACACTTTACTTACGACGCCGGCACCAACTGTTCTTCCGCCTTCACGAATAGCGAAGCGAAGACCTTCCTCCATGGCAATTGGGCAGATG
>RFYG01000029.1 GCA_009925685.1 Pseudomonadota bacterium | reverse complement strand
TTTTTAACTTCTTAACAGTGCGAAAATTTTTCTCGGAAATCAAGCCAATCCAAGAATACTGGAAAGTTCTCAATAACGATTTAAAAATACTTTTAGATCAAATTCCTTTTGATCTAGATCCAGAAGTTTTTGAGCAAAAATATAATGAAATAATCAAAACTAAAATCTTCCCTGATTCAGATTATACCGTAGCTAATATTTTTGGTTTCGAATCAAAAACTATTCATCATTTAATTGCCGAAAATTTTGATAAGATTGATCCAACTCATCCTTATTTTGTAAAATTATCAAAAATGCATTCGCGTTATGATAAAGACGGCAAGCCAAGTGCATTTCTCGTGTTTTTGGATTGCGATAAAAAATTATATGATGACTATTCGCTATCTGGAATGCCTTCCGAGTTAACAACTGAGAGACTAAGATTTTTTTTTCAAACACCATTAAGGCAATTATTTTATAGCGCCTTGAATTCAATCAATATTTTCAATACAATCCCCTCAGCAGAACAGATTGAAGCTCTCAAACAAAATATGCCCAACCCATCAGAAAAAATAAAATCTAATTATGAAAATTGTGTTGCCATACCATTTTTTGAAAGATTTAGAATAGCTTTATTATTGGGTAATGCGTTTAATTTAAGTATTTTTGATGGAACTGACTTAGTAAAAAAATATAATACTGATAGCAAACACGATAAATTATCAGCTTTAAAATTAGGATTATCTGTCCACAAAATTGGTTTCATTGATCATGAGGATAAAACAGTAGAAGGTTCATATATTACGCAAATAATAAGCATGGCTCCTGATTTTGTTATTATTAAAAATAATTCTATCCAAATAAACAGGGTTGGTAACGAAATTTTTTCACCAAGTGGATATAGCAATGACGAGAATATAGTTCATGAATTTGGTCACTCTTTATTGTATTCAGGTAATCATCCTAACAAAGATAATAATGATAATAATTTATTCATTACTTCAGATAAAATTGGTACTGGAACAGTTGTTGCAAGAGTAATTAATAATGATTTAAGAGATTTTCTAGAATTTGGAACAAATAAAGATAACAAGAACTTTGTGCTTGGTCCAATCGATGTTGTGGCCTTAAAATTTGCAGAATTTTGTTCATATAGATTTCAAAGAAATACCGCAAATGGAAGAGAGTTAAATTCGTTTTTCCAAAATTCGAGTATTTCAAAATATAATGAAAATTTTACTTTACCAAAACCACTCTACCAAGACCCTTTCATCCAAGACACATTATTGAGTTTTACGAGTTTATTGATGTGTCTAACCGCCGTAAATTTAATCTTATCAACTCCCATTCTAAAATCGCATTTATTGCAAAGTGAGCATCAAAAAACTAACTTTAAAAAAAATCTAATTTCGTGTTTTGCATCAATAAACTCTCATGCAACTCAAAATAGCCATGCTAGTCTTGCCGTAATGAGTTTAACTTTTGGCTATATTTTGAGTAAATTTTTATACAAAAAATCTGGGTTGAGAGATAGAAAAATTTGGGGAGATAGTTGGCTAGAAAATCATGGCTTAAAATCAATAACAAGAACAACAAATCAAGTTATCGAAAGCATTCCCAAAGATGTAAAAGATGAAATAAAAAAATTATCAGAATTCACTTTATTAATGACATTTGGAGAATTAATGGGCGATAGTTATTTTAGCTCATCCTCCGTATCATCAAGCGATATTTATTATAGAAAACCTGAAAAAGATTTTACTCAAAGAATTTTACCTCACCTAGTTGCATCTATAGCGGTTGGCACAATTAGCATAATATCAAAACAATTTTATGAAAGTTTAAAATTTCTAAAAGCAAGATCGCAAAATAATTTAAGAGCACCAATTTCTCCTGATATATCAAGTCGAAATAGCGATACGCGTAGTACTTATAGTGGAGATATTGAATTAACAACAAATCCCCCCAATCCAACAAACATTATACCCACATCATCGCATAATTTAGCTGGTTCAAATGTTCTCAATCGACATTCGATCGTTTAACAAAAAATAGACAAATAATTATGTCTTAATAAAATTTTGCGAAAAATCTTAAGCATATAATGCAAAAACAATCTCACAAAAAATATTTTGGAACCGACGGCATTCGTGGCACCGCCAATCAATTTCCGATGACCGCAGAAATTGCCCTTAAAGTTGGTATGGCTCTTGGCGCAAGATTTGGCAAGGCCTTCACCAACGATTCGCATCGTCACCGCGTAGTAATTGGCAAAGACACCAGATTATCAGGCTATATGATTGAACCCGCCTTAACCTCAGGATTTGTGGCAATGGGTCTTGATGTGTTTTTAGTTGGTCCAGTGCCAACACCAGCAGTTTCTATGCTCACCCGTTCGCTTCGAGCCGATATTGGCATCATGATTTCAGCATCCCATAACCCATACGCTGACAATGGCATTAAAATTTTCAATCGCGATGGCAATAAATTAGACGATGATATTGAGTTTGAAATTGAAAAAATGATTGAAAGCAATTTAGAAAAATTCCTCGCCAAATCCGATGATTTAGGTCGAGTAAAAAGGCTAGAAGATCCCAGAGGGCGCTATATTGAATTTGTTAAAAATTCATTTCCAAAGGACAAAAATTTGAGCAAGCTAAAAATTGTTGTCGATTGCGCTAATGGAGCTTCCTACAACATTGCGCCAACTATTTTTCGTGAACTCGGAGCCCAAGTTATCGAAATTGGCACCGAACCCAACGGCTTTAATATTAATCAAAATTGCGGTTCGACTCACCCAAAATTACTTCAAGAAACCGTTATCGCTCAAAAGGCCGACATTGGAATAGCTCTGGATGGCGATGCCGATAGATTAGTTATAGTTGATGATTGCGGAGAGATAATCGATGGGGATGTTCTAATAGCTTTAATTGGTGAAAAGCTTCATAATCAAGGTAAATTAAAAAAAGATTTGGTAGTTATTACGCAAATGTCAAATATGGCACTGGAGGAATATTTAAATTACATTGGTGTTTCTACAATTCGCACCAATATTGGCGATCGCTACGTTTTGGAGGAGATGAAAAAACAAAAATGTAATTTTGGCGGTGAACAATCCGGTCATTTAGTTTTATCCGATTATTCAACAACCGGTGATGGACTTATCGCCTCACTACAAATTCTTGACTTAATAACCTCTTCAAGTGCCAAAAAAATTAGCGAATTAAAAACAATTTTTACACTAAACCCGCAAATTTTGGTAAATGTCAAATTTTCTTCAAACGCCAATCCACTCGAAAATCAAGAAGTCATTAATTTTATTAATAATGAAAACCTTAAAATAGATAAAACCGGAAGAATTCTTGTTCGCAAATCTGGTACCGAAAATCTAGTTCGCATAATGGTTGAGGGCAAAAATTCACAAACAATTTATGAAATTGCTCATAAAATTAAAAACAAAATTGAATCCGTTTAAAACTACCATTTCAATACTATTTAATACTAAAAATATTTCGTAAAAACTATTCCAAAACTCATTTCAAATATAAGTATTTTATGACTCAAAAATTACACAAAATAAAAAAACCAAATATTAAAGCTTTTTCGTTAGTTGAAATATCGGTGGTGATTCTGATTATTGGAATCTTAATTGTCGGAATATCTTCGGGAGCGGATTTGTACAATGATATGAGATTAACAAATGCCAAGAATCTAACTTTAAATTCTCGCGTTGGACGCATATCAGATTTAACTTTTTGGGTCGAAACAACCCTCGATCGAACCATAGTAAACTCAAGTGGAAAATTCAATTTATCGGATGGAAACTCAATATCTGCATGGAATGATGTAAATCAACAATCTCTTAACAGAATCAGCCTTAGCCAAGCAACTTCTGCAAATCAACCAACTTATAAAGCATCGGGGATTAATGGAATTCCATCGATAAGCTTTAATGGTTCGCAAAATTTATTAAGCTCAATAACGCCAATTTTTGCATCAGATAAAGAATATACTTTAATAGCTGTTTGGAGAACAAATAATGGCAGTTCAACTTTTGGACAAATTATATTATCTCAATCTAATAACACCACTTCAGCAAATGATCTAGGTTCATTATTCATTGGAACAAATGCATCATTTGGTTTCGCCGGCAACAATAATGATTATCTTCCCGTCACGGCATCGGCCAATACCAATTATATTTCAATAGCTACAATCAATAACAATCTCACTTCCAATAATATTTCTCTTTATATTAACTCAAACACTCCCTCAACTGGTTCAACGTCAGCTCCCGCATCATTAAATTTAGGAGCTCAAAAATTTTCAGTTGGTTCTAGAATAGATAGCCTTCAATTCTTCAATGGATTGATTTCTGAGATAATTATATTTGATAAGGTCTTAAATAGCGCAGAAATAAAGTCCATTAATTTATATCTTCAAACTAAATACAGTATAAAGGTTTCGTAAATAAATAAAATTTGAGATAATTTAACTTCATAATTGATAATCAAAAAACAAAAAAGGAGTGAGTTTTGGCTCACTCCTTTTTGAAATTTAATAGTTAAATAAAGATTTTACGATGTCATCGAAGCAACTTCTTGAGCAAAATTATTTTCTTTTTTTTCTAAACCCTCGCCAAGAATATAAAGTTTAAATCCTGAGATTTTAGTATCGCCATTCTGCTTGGCAAAATTAGCGACCAAATCTTTGATTTTAAGCTTATCGTCCATTACAAAAGCTTGCTCTAAAAGAACAACTTCTTCGTAGTATTTACGAATTCGCCCTTCCATCATTTTTTCTATTATGTTTTCAGGCTTACCAGTTGCTCTGGCCTGCTCTTTTAAAACTTCAATTTCACGGGAAAGTTTTGCCGGATCAACTGATTCAATGTTTAAAGCATCTGGCTTGGTAGCGGCAATGTGCATTGCAATTTGCTTACCAATTTCAGATAATTTATCAACCGATGCAACCGATTCAAAAGCCAATAAAACTGCTATTTTACCCATATTTTCAGAAACTGAATTATGAATATAACTAACAACCAAACCTTTATTAACTTTAAGGGAAGCAATACGTCTTATGTTGATATTTTCTCCAATAACGCCAATTTGCGATTTAACTTCTTCATCTTTGTCAGATTGGAATTTCGAAATATCGTCGCCATATTGCAAAGCTTCTTTAGAAACTTTTGCAACAAAATTTTGGAATTTATCGTTTCTGGCAACGAAATCAGTTTCCGAATTTACTTCAATAACCGATCCATTAAGCCCATCAATATATACCGCTACTAAACCTTCAGAAGCAACTCTTCCGGTTTTTTTTGAAGCCGAAGCCAAGCCTTTTTTTCTAAGCCAATCCACTGATTTCTCAAAATCATCGGCATTTTCAGCAAGAGCTTTATTGCAATCTGCGATGCCACAACCAGTAGCCTCACGAAGTTTTTTAATAAGTGATAAATCTGCCATTTTTTAAATTATTTTAGTTGATAATATTGATTATTTTTTAGCTTCAGTTTTTTTAGAAACTGTTTTTTTGGTTACGATTTTAACCTCAGATTTTTCAGATTTTTTCTCAATTAATTTGGATTTTTTTGGAACTTTTTTTTCGTCATCTTCAGACTTTTCTTTTAAAGATTCCTCAGATTTTTTGGCAGGTTTTTTTTCGGTTCTAAATGATTTTTCATCTTTTTTATCAGATTTTTTTAAATCATTGATGTTATTTGCTATTTCATCACCAGAGAGCTTCGATATATCAAGACCTTGAGCGATCATATTTTCTTTGATACCAGCAATAATAGCATCAGAAATTAAATGACAAAATAACTTGATAGATTTTGCTGAATCATCATTTCCAGGAACAACAAAAGAAATATTGTCAGGGTTACAATTAGTGTCAACCAATGCCATAATCGGAATATTGAGTTTTTTAGCTTCAGCAATCGCAAGAGATTCTTTGTTGGTGTCAATAACAACTACCAAATCAGGATAACCGCCCATATTTTTGATACCACCAAGATTTTGTTCAAGCTTTAGTCTTTGTCTTTCAAGATCAAGTTTTTCTTTTTTGTTATAACCGATTTCAGTATCAGAAAGTTGCTCTTCGACTTTTTTAAGAGTTTTTATTGATTGAGAAACGGTTTTCCAGTTGGTAAGCATTCCGCCAAGCCAACGGAAATTTACGAAATATTGACCAGATCTTTTGGCTGCTTCGGCCACGGGCTCAATAGCTTGTTTTTTTGTAGCGATAAAAAGAATTCGACCATTATTTTTAGCAATTTCTTTAACTATTTTTAACGAACTATGAAGCATTTGAGCGGTTTTGTTGAGATCAATAATGCTCACGCCATTGCGACTCGTATGAATATATTTAGACATTTTTGGATTACGTCTCATGGTTTTATGACCAAAGTGAAAACCGGCTTCGATAAGCTGACGAATACTAAATTGAGGAAGTTGTGATTTAGACATATAAATTTAAATTTTGGTTGGTTACCAAACTCAAGCAAAATTTATATCTTTATTAAAATTGAATAAAATTGTTTTTGAAAAATTGCATATAGCAAGCATCAAACGCAAATCAACTTAACAAAGGATATAAACACCAAAATGCTAGAATTTGTGGAAAATAATCGCGGATTATTAGAAAAATAATCAATGATTGGTTAAAACTAATTAAAATAATTAGCGGTCGCCGATAATAAGAATCAAGCACATAGAATGCAAATATTTTTTAAAGCATTTCTTCAAGCTGATCGATATAATTTTTTATGACCGTTAAACCCGATTCCCAAAACTCAGGACTATCAATCGCTAAACCAAACGGAGCTAACATTTCTTTGTGGTGTTGAGAGCCCCCAAGCTCAAGCATTGAGATATATTTATCATCAAAGTTTTTGATCTTTTTGGATTGATATACACCATAAAGTGAATTTACCAAACAATCGCCAAAAGCATAAGAATAAACATAAAAAGGCGAGTGAATAAAATGCGGAATATAACACCAAAAATATTTGTAATCATCATGAAATTTGAACGCTCCGCTAGATTTTTGCTCACCAAGACTGAGTTTTTGAACTTCAAGCCAAAAATCACAAATTTTCTCAAGAGGAATTTCGCCATTTTTTCGTTCAAAATGAACTTTTTGTTCAAAGTTTAAAAAGGCAATCTGGCGTATAACGGTGTTAATCATATCCTCGATTTTATTGGCGATAATGAATTTTTTGTGATGAATATTTTTTTCATTTGCCAAAATTTTTTGGAAAGTAAGTTGTTCACCAAATACTGATGCCGTTTCGGCTAAAGTGAGCGGAGTTTGAGCCATCAAATAACCCTGTTTACGCGCCAAAAACTGATGAATACCATGACCAAGTTCATGCGCCAGAGTCATAACATCGCGAACTTTACCCTGAAAATTCATTAAGATAAATGGATGAACCGAAGGAACGCATGAATGCGAATAAGCTCCAGAGTCTTTACCATCGCGAACTTGAGCATCAATCCAATTTTTATCAAAAAATTGCTCGGCAATTACTCGCATTTTCGGATTAAAATCTTGGTATGCTTCAAGAACTAGATTTTTAGCCTCTTGCCAAGATATTTTAGAATTATCTTTAGAGTTTAAGGGTGCATTACGATCATAAAAATTAAGAAATTTTTTACCTAAAATTTTGGCCTTAATTTTGTAGTAACGATGAGAAATATCGACATAATTTTCTTGAACTTTTTTAACCAATAAATCAACGACTTCATCTTCAATAAAATTGTTGAGATTGCGCGAAGATATTGGTTTTGCAAAACCTCGATAATTATCATCAATAGATTTATCTTTCGCTAAAATATTGGTAATAAAAGCAAAGATTTTTGCGTTATCCTTAAAAGTTTTAGCAATGGCTAAACCTGCATCTTTTCTGATTAAGTCGTCGCCATTTGACATCAAATCAAAAATATTTTGGGAATTTAAAATTTTACCACGATATGAAAATTTTAAATTGTTAATGGTTTCATCGAACAAGCGCACGAAGGCATTGCGCGAAGTAATATTTTTATCGAGCGCAAACGATTCTAATTCTTTTGATAATTGATGTTTTTTAAAAAACCTAATATCCCGCAAAAACGGATAAAAAGTTTTAAGATCTTTGTCGGTAATTAGTTTTTTGTATTTGATTTCGTCAATATCGTTTATTTCAAGAGTAAAAAAAATTAATTTATTTTCAAAAACACTAAGTTTTTCTGAAATATTTTGATAAAAATTTAAAATTTTTTGATTTGATAAATCGGAAGAATAAACCAAATAAATATAACTTGATATTTTGCCAATTTTCTCACAAATCTCTTGGTATTGTAGAATTGCCATAAATAATTTTTTGGCACTAATATTGGCGATTTTATTATGAAAATTATCATAAAAATTTGCACAATCTTTTTCGATAATTTTTAAATCATTGGTAATTTTTTTATCGTCAATTGATTGATACAAATCTGATAAATCCCACGTTGGCAATTGATTTTTTTGAGAATTTTTTGGTGATTTTTGAGAATTTTTTTTAGCAAGATTATTTTTAGGCATTTGAAAAATTTTTAATGTTTAAAATGTCGTGAAGTAATGAAGTATAACGCTACTCCAAGCTCTTCAGCTTTTGCAATAACCTCAGCATCTCGCATTGAACCGGCAGGCGCCACAATTCCTTTAATACCATATTTATGAGCAATTTCGATGTTATCAGCAAAAGGAAAAAATGCATCAGAAGCCATGAAAGAGCCACGCGCCATGTCAATAAATTTCTCACCATCAAAATATTTAGAAGCTTTATGACAAGCAATTTCACATGAATCGACACGACTAGTTTGACCTACTCCCAAGCCAAATGTTTGCATATTTTTAACAACAACAATGGCGTTAGATTTAACATGTTTACAAACTTTCATTGCAAAAACTAATTGCTCGATTTCTGAGTTGTTAAGCGATTTTTCGGTAACTAATTTTAAATCATCAATTTTAATTTCCAGATTATCAAAATCCTGAACCAAAAAACCGCCCGCTATTGATTTGATTTGCCTTTGCGAATTTTTTTGAAGTTTTGCAATCAAAATGCGAAGGTTTTTCTTGTTAGCCAAGATCTCTTGAGCTTTGTCAGTTATACTTGGAGCAATGATAACCTCATAAAATATTTTACTTAACTCTTGCGCCAAGTTTTCATCGATTTCTTGATTAACAGCGACAATTCCCCCAAAAGCGCTTTTGGCGTCCGACGCCAAAGCTTTTTTGTAAGAATCTAAAATATTATCCGATGAAGCCACACCGCAAGGGTTAGCATGCTTGATTATAGCGCATGTTGGCTGACTAAACTCTAACACCAAATTAAAGGCGCTATCGGCGTCGTTGAAATTATTGTAACTAAGTTCTTTGCCTTGAATTTGTAGAGCATTAACCACTCCATCAGAAATATTTTGATAACTATAAACTTCGGCCAATTGATGAGAATTCTCACCATATCTTAACTTTTGCTTAAGCTCACCAAGTAAAGCAAAATTATCTTTATTAAACCAATTTGAAATTGCCAAATCATATTCGGCAATGTTTTTAAAGGCATATGACGCCATTTTTTGACGGAATTCAAGTGAGGTATGATTATTGTTTTTTTCCATTTCAACAATCAATTTTGAATAGTTATCAGAACTACAAATAACAGTTTTAAATGCAAAATTTTTACCGGCTGACCTTACCATTGCTGGTCCGCCAATATCGATATTTTCGATGATTTCGGAGCTATCGTTGGTTTTAGCAAGAGTTTCGACAAATGGATATAGATTAATAATCAATAAATCGATTGATTGAATATTGTTTTGAGAAGCTTGGTTGTTATGAATTTCGTTATCTAAAATCCCAAGCAAACCGCCATGAACTTTGGGGTGAAGAGTTTTAACTCGACCATCCATAATTTCAGGAAAACCCGTAAATTCAGAAATATCAAGGGCTGGGATCTTATTTTGTTGTAAAAGCTTGAAGGTCCCGCCGGTAGAAATAATCTCGACACCCTTATCGACTAAGAATTTTGCTAATTCGATGATTCCAGATTTATCAGAAACCGAAATTAGGCATCGAGAAATTTTTTGAAGATTTTGCATATTTATTGAGATATTTTTGAGTTAATTATTGACAGAGCTTTGTTAAAACCTTCATCAATCGAAAGAGTACCGTTATCTATCACAACAGCGTCATAAGCTACTTTTAAAGGAGCAACTGAACGATTAAAATCGTTTTCATCGCGCAATTTTAATTGAGTGAGAATTTCTTCAAATGATTGTGAATTTATTAAATATTGATCTTTTGCGGATTGAGATTTCTGTTGCTCAAACCTTCTCTTTGCACGTATTTCAACGTCGGCGGTGATAAATAATTTTACATTAGCATCTGGACAAATAACTGTCGTAGTATCTCGACCATCTAAAACACAACCCGATAAATTATGAGAAGAATTAAAATTTGACTTAGATTTTTCGACAAAATTTTTTTGATAATCAAACAATAAATTGCGCAATTTATGGCTTTTGGCAATAATCGAAGCAATTGCACCAACATTTTCGGTGAATAATTCGTGATTCTCGAGGTCAGTTTTATCGATATTAATAACTAATTCGGATAGGTGTTGCTCAAAGTTTTCTAAGGCAATATTGCGGTTAATTACTTGCCATGCGATTGCGCGATATAAAGCACCGGTATTTAGATATGGGAGCTCAAAATAATGCGCCAACATTTTGGCGAGCGTGCCCTTACCCGAAGCTGAAGGGCCATCAATTGCAATAACTAATTTTTTGTTCATAAATTAATTTTAAACAAAACTTTTAACTCAGTAAAAGAGTGTTTTTTGAAAATTATTTGAAAATTTAATTTGAAGCGAAAGTCAAAAACTAAATAAGATATGTTTGAATAATGCTAACAAAGGATCGATAAAACACAAATAATTTAATTTAATTAAAACTAACTTCGCCAAAGGCTTCTTTACAAATTCAATCGTCTAAATAAAATTTGGCGAAATTCTTCAAAATCAACTCAATTTAATTTTAAATTTACTCCATGAAAGGCATAATTCTTGCGGGCGGAAGCGGAACTCGTTTAGCACCTCTTACCAATATAACTTCTAAACAATTATTGCCGGTTTATGATAAACCAATGATTTGCTATCCTCTGGGCACATTAATGAGCATTGGAATTAAAGATATTCTAATTATTTCAACCCCCCAAGATACCCCAAATATCGAAAAGTTTTTAGGTAATGGTTCTAATCTCGGAATTAACATTCAATACGCTATTCAGCATGAGCCAAAAGGCATCGCCGAGGCTTTTATTGTTGGCGAAAAATTTGTTGGCGACGATTCAGTTTGTTTGATTTTGGGCGACAATATTTTTTACGGTTCAGAATTTGGGTCGGAAAAATTTCATAATTATTTCATCGAACTAAATTCTCATAAAACCGATGCTTACATATTTGCCTATCAAGTATCCGATCCCGAGAGATATGGGGTTGTTGAACTTGATTCATCAAAAAAATATGCTCTTTCAATCGAAGAAAAACCTCTTAAACCAAAATCAAATTGGGCTGTAACTGGCTTTTATATCTACAACAATAAAGTAGTCGAAATTGCCAAAAACCTTAAACCTTCAGTTCGCGGGGAGCTAGAAATCACCGATGTTAACAAAGAATATCTCAAAAATGCTAAACTTGGTGTTATAAAATTGGGGCAAGGTTTTGCTTGGCTTGATGCTGGTACTCCAGATTCACTTCTTGACTCTGCCAAATTCATTCAGACCATCGAGAAGCGTCAAGGCCTCAAAATTGCGTGTCTCGAAGAAATCGCCTTCAAACGCGGATTCATTAATAAGGAACAAGTTTTGAAACTCATAGAAAAATATAAAAAGAATTCTGATTATCGTAAATATCTCGAAACAATTTTTTCTCACGAAATTTAACATGACTTTTGGTTCAAAGCTTTCAATTATTATTACCACCTTCAATAGCTCAAACGTAATCTTGAATTGCTTAAATAAAATTGACCTAAATTTATATCATGTCTTTGTGGTCGATAACAACAGCTCTGATAATACCGTTAAAATTATTGAAGAAAATTTTCCCAACAAAATTACCATCATTAAAAATCAAAAAAACTTAGGTTATGGTCGAGGCAATAATTGCGCCTTAAGACTTGTTGAAAACGAGTTTGCCATGATATTAAACCCCGATGCTTTTATATTTAATAAAGATATTGAATTAATTTTAGAAACTTTAGATCAAAATCCAGAAATCACAATTTGTGCTCCGCTTTTATTAAAAAAATATCCATTTAATGCGCAAGATTTTGAAGAAGAAATCGAGGTGATGAAACAAAATTTACGCAGTCAAGAAAATGGTTTCGTTTCAGTAAAATATGTAATTGGCGCTTGCCTGATTTTGCGCATGAGTTTTTTCCAAGAAGTTGGATTTTACGATGAAGAAATTTTTTTATATTACGAAGATGACGAAATTTGTCACCGCGTCATTACCAATAATAAAATTTGCGCAATCAACACCGAAGCTTTTGCTTATCACACCGGACAAGGCTCAAGTGGTAAAAATTATCGTAATTTATATCGTCGATTTTGGCACCGCTCTTGGTCAAAATTTCATTGGAAAGAAAAACAAAAAGGGTTGGCGAAGGCTTATTTTTCTGCATCTAAATTAGTAATTTTATATGGTTTACAAACCTTATTTTACATTTTTATTTGGAAACCCGAAAAAATTATTGCCAAAATAGCCTCTATTGTTGGTGGAGTTTCATATTTATTGGGGCTAAAAGCTTTTGACAAAAATGATAACCCGCGTGGCAATTTAAAATTATTTTAAAATGAAATTAGGAATCACTTACAATTTATTTGATGGCGAAGAGCTTTTAGAAGCATCAATCAAATCAGTTAGAGAATGCGCTGAGCATATCAATGTTGTCTATCAAACCACTTCTAATTGGGGGGAGAAAGCAAGTGAAAATATGGAAGATATTTTGAGCGACTTGGTAAAGCGCAAGTTAGCTGATAAGATTTACAAATATCATCCAAAAAAAACATCGGCCGGTAAAAATGAACTCAAGAAAAGAAATATCGGCTTAAATATCTGCAAAATGAACTTTTGTTCACATTTTTTAAATATGGATTGCGATGAATTTTATATCAAAGAACAATTTGATAACGCAAAAAAATTCATTATTGAAAACGACATATATTCGTCTTCATGTTCATTTTCAAATTACATTAAAAAACCAATTTGGAAAATTGAACAAAGACCACCAATGTATGTTCCTTTTATTGCTAAAATAAATTTATTTTCTTCAATTAATCGTAAAAAATATTTCCCAGTATTGGTTGATCCAACCAGAAAACTCAATGGTTCAAAAAAATTTAAGTATTTTGAACCCGATCAACTCGAAATGCAACATATGTGGGGTGTTAGAAATGATTTGAACAAAAAATTTAGCAACAGCTCTTCCAAAAAATTCACTACCCAAGAATACATTAATGGAATCTTAAATTACGAATTTCCAAATAAAATTTTTAATTCAGAAGTTATCGAAGTTGAGAATAGATTTAATATTGAAATTTAGTTTATATGGCACCAAAAATTTCAATAATTTTATCATCTTACAATCACGAGAAATTTGTTGCCCAATCTATTGAAAGTGTTATTTCGCAAAGCTTCACGGATTTTGAGTTACTAGTAATTGATGACAATTCATTCGATAATACTGCCAAAATTATCAAGGATTTCAGCGATCCGCGCATAAAATTTTTTCAGAATTCACAAAATTTTGGAATGGTAATAAACACCAACAATCTCATTAAAAAAGCCCGCGGAGAATATATTGCCTTCATTAATTCAGATGATTTTTGGGAAAAAGATAAACTCAAAAAACAAATCGATTTTCTCGAAAATAACCATGATTTTGGCGCTTGTTTTTCGCTTGCCAACATAGTCAATGAAAAAAATCAAATTATTAATAGCAACAAATCAAATCCTTTTAAAAATTTACAATTAAATCGAAGTGAATTTTTAAATTACTTATTTTTTAACAACAACCCGCTGTGCTATCCAAGCGCTATGATTAGAAAAAAAATTCTTGAAGAAGTTGG
>RFYG01000028.1 GCA_009925685.1 Pseudomonadota bacterium | reverse complement strand
CCTTTAACTATATTGCTTGATCTGTTGTTTTCGTATATAATATAACTATTCACAATTTTATAATTTAAGGAATTTATGAAAAAACTTACGCTTAGTCGTAGCAGCATGGTCGATATGGAAAAATGCACCAAAAATGTAGGCGGTGGCCGGTACGATCTAGTGATAATTGCCTCCCGGCGCCTGCGAGAAATTCGCAATGAAAATAGAAATTCTGAGAATCCAAAATACACCACGGCCATTGACGCACTGCTAGAGATACAGAATAATTGTCTCGATTTGAAAAAATACTTAGAAAAATAACACCATGACCTATATTAAAGAAACATTTGATGCAGTGACTTTTGACCAAGCCAAAAACATTGTACTAACCCCGGATCCCAGCGATCCTAAAAAATTTGAAAGAGAAAGGTATGAGGTTTTTAAAGAAAATCTTAATACATTTAAGACATTACTTAGATCTGGTTGTTCAGCTTTAAGTTATGGCTGTATAGGTCTATTTAAATTTAATGAAAAGACTAAGAACCAAAAACCAAAAAGATCAATAAGATTAACAAGTTCAAGGTTTATTAAAAATTCTACAACTCAAGCTCCGAGGGGGAATTAACAGGCACCAAATGCACATGGTGGGGATGCTAACTCTGGTAATGTTGGTGGTGTTTCTGGGGGGGGTCGATCTGGGAGATGGTAAAGGAGGAGTTGGGCATAGAATGACGGAAACTGCTGCTAATCAGAGAAGTAAAATGAAAGAGGCTATAGACCAAGGAGGGGGAAAAAGCCAAGTAGCAGGAGAAAGCCAAGTAGCAGGAGAAAGTATAGTACAAGAGGCAGGAGCCAAACTAGGAGCACAAGGAGGGTCATCAGATTCATCGTCACCAAGGCCAGATCCAAAGGGTCCTGATGGAACACATGTTGATGTTGATTTCTCCCGATCTTCATCCGCATCTCGATCTTAATAGATTAGCCTAACGAATGGATTTGTTGGTTTAATCGCATTTAGGTCTTATAATCTCAAATCTTTAATAAAAACATCAATTCCTAATGGTTTTGATGTTTTTATTAATTTGTATTTTCAAAAAAACTTTCAAGCAAAAACCGCCCAAAAAACTTTAAAACCTCAAATAAACCTTAAAACCTCAAATAAACTTTAAGACTCCAAAAAACTTTAAAAAATTTCAAAAATTATAATTTTTTTTGATTTTTTTTGGTTAATAAATGCCTCTTGCACTACAAAATCAATGATCTAAATTAGTTAATAATCTTTATTAACTTAAATGATTTTTATATTATATGGTTAATCCTATTGAGCCCCAAAACTTCTATTATTCAATTGCTTATACTGATGAAGATGAAACTGATAAAAAACCAAAAATCATATTTTCATCATCTTCATCTTTTTCTATTGATGAAATAAAAAAGGCCGAGCTTTCTGATTTAAAAAGTAAAATAGATGAAGATATTAATCGTAACGGGATTTCAAATATACCTGCTTATGATAGCGCCGGTGAATTACCTGTTTATACTTTAAATTGTTCTTTAAAATCGGTTTTTTTTAATTCAAATAATTCAAACCAACAATCTTTAGGTTTTGAATTAACCGATAGACAGAAAGAATTATTTCTATCTGGATCTCAATCTGGATCTCAATCTGGATCTGATCCAATTGATGTAAAAGATATTAGGGTTTCAAATGCACTTACTTTTGTAGAGAAGGCAAACAGGTTAGATGGTTCGAGCAATCAATTATTTAAAGTTCGTACCTTTTATTTAAGTAAAGAAGGAATGGAAGAATATGAACAAATGCACCAATTTATATTAAATGGTCTTAATGCAAGTCAACAAACATCACCTGAATCATTAAATCAATTCATAAAAAATGTTGAAAATGAAATAATAGAAGATCAAAAACTATGTGATATAAATAATTTTACTAACAAACTAAATCTTGCAACTATTCCAGATCCCAATCCTGGATCTAGTACTCTTAATCATTCTCAATCAGCCCACAAAATTTTGCAACACTTTATCGGTAAAGGTTTGCTCAAAATTCCTAGCGCCGAGGTTATTAGAGAAAAACAAAAATTTACTAATAGAGGTGTTTTTGAACCTTCTGACCCCAATAAAGATAGAGGAGCGGTAATTAATACTTATAAATTTGATGGAGTTGTAAATCTTGCTCGCGATGGCAATAAAATTGATAAATTTAAAATAAATGATGATGGGGTAGAACATATGGGAATATATTCAGCTGATGCCAAGACCAGAATCAATAGCACTACTGGTGATAAATGGAAAAGTCTTAAAAAATATTTAACGCCGAATCATTTTTCAAAAACTAATTATCAATTTTTTAATTATAGTGATTTGAGTGATTCGGAGTCAAAATCTCAAGCCACTCTTCAAGAATATAACCCCAACGCCCCATTTAATTCGTTATTTAAAAAAACTCATGATGTGGAATTTGAACAAATTATTCAAGAAAAAACTGATAAGTTAATTAGTCAATCTCACAACAAATACCGTGAAACAAAACCATTAAATAGTAAAAAAACAAAAAAATTTAATGAAGACAAAAATTATTCTAATTCAATTTCAATGATTCCATTTAAAGAAGCTATTTACCCAACACATAAAATTAAATTTTTATACCAAACTCAAACTAACGGCCAAAATTCAACTTCAATTTTGGTTGGTAAATCAACTAACACCAATTATTATGGTTATGATTTTGATCAACAAGATGGTTTAAAAAAACTAGGATTTTTATCATTCAAACTAATAAGTTTACCTTTTAGCATTGCTGGCGTCACTTTAAGTTTAATACCTAAATTAGATAAATTTTTTGGAAATCATAAAATAACAAAATCATATATAATTGACCCTGAACCCATAACCAATACTTCCGATCAACAATCGATTCAAGGATCGCAAGAAGCAGATAGAGATGATGTTCTTTCTCAAAGGACCGCAACTCCAGTTTCTTTTGGCGCGGGAGGCCCAAATCAACAAAGCACGGGAGGCCCAAATCAACCAGGCGCGGGAGGCCCAAATCAACCAGGCGCGGGAGGCCAAAATCAACAAGGCGCGGGAGACCCAAATCAACAAGGCGCGGGAGGCTCAAATCAACAAAGCACGGGGGTTGGACTAGATGATGTTAAAATAAGATTAAAAAAACCTGATTCTTTTGGATTACAATCTCCTTCACCATCTCCTTCTCCTACTAGTATTTATGTTGGGGCACCTCCATCATTACATGGATCACCCGCAGAATTATCATCAGGAAGATCATCAGTGGAATCAGAAAGAACGCCACTTCTAAATGGAAAAAAAAAAAATTGTTGTCCATGTCCAATAATGTAATTTTGAGATAAGATAATTCTGATTATACTCGCCAAACCAGTCAGTTAGTGATTTAGCAAGATGCTCTGAATTATTAAACTCATGGGTTGTTATAGCTTGTAAAAGCAAGATTAATTCCCAGATTTTTACAAGTTGTTTTAAACTTATCAGAAGTAGGCTGACAGCCGTGATCCGCCATTAAATTTAATTCGTAACCGCGCCTTTCTTCTTCATCTTTAACTCCATTTGGAAACTGGTTGTTAGGAGCCATATCAACAGCCTCTAGCCAATCTAAAGATTTGCTTTTGATATCAATATTATAACCGACCAATTTCTTACTGCACCAATCAATGACGATTGTGATATAAATCCAGCCTAAATGACGGAGTCTGATTTTAGTCATATCAATTCCCCACCATTCGTTAAGCCTTTCTGATCTTGCCTTATCTTTCCAAGGGGTTCGATTGGCTCGAAGCAAAAGATTTGACTTGATTAGAAGATTGCTAATCTTCATCAGGCGATAAACTTTTTTCTTATTCAGATTCAAGCCATCTTTAAACTTCAAAACTGCCCAAATTCTGCGATAACCAAAGAAGGGGTGCAGTGACTTCAATTCCGTGATCCGCTCAAGCAAATCAAGGTCGGCGGAAGATAAATTTTTCATCTTTCTGCTACCCTTTACCAACCCTCTTCGATTTTTTTTAACTCTAAAATAGTTTCAGCCAAAGATTGCTTTAACTTAGCATTTTCACGCAAAATTCTTTGCTCTTTACCATTCTTTTATCAACTTCAAAAACATCACAAACATTAGCGAAAAAGTTATCTCGCCAGTCGAAGTAAAGGCTCTGCGATACTCCGTAAGTTTAACAAATATCAACCACAGGACGCCCCTTGATTCCTTCAAGAACAATTTGGCTTTTTTCTTTAGCACTCCATTTTTTCTTCATAAATTTACAAGCAATTTTAATCCAAATTTTGCAAAATTTTTTTCAAAAATTCGCGCCTTTTGAATTAGATTAATAATTACTCTTTATGATTTTTAGAAATTAATGGGGAGCGGTATACCTTAAATCAACAGATTAAATGCGAGTTCGGATACAGAGGGTTGTTGTTTATAATAAATTTTGGTTGTTTCTAATTCAAAATTGGGTTCTTTACCTTTTTAAAATTAATCCATAAAATTGTGCTTAATTTTCAGTTATTTTGGCGATTTCTTCTCAAATTTTATTTAAAGTTCTTAGTATAAATTTTTAGAAATTATCGCCAATATCGCCAAAATTTCTTGAATTAACAATCGCATACGCAAATCAAAAATATCCAATAAATTCAAATTACCCAATGCAACTTAATTCTGATGTCATCAAAAATGACTTTAAACAGCGTTATCAAAATATCGTAATTGGCGCAGGTCATGCTGGAATTGAAGCGGTATGCGCCAGCGCAAGAATGGGGGTTTCAAGCCTACTAATCACCAAAAAATTTGCTAATTTGGGCGAGATGTCGTGCAATCCCGCTATTGGCGGAGTAGCCAAGGGCACCATTGTGCGCGAGATTGATGCGCTTGACGGCATAATGGCTAAAGCTATTGATCAAGCTGGCATTCATTTTCGGATTTTAAATGCGTCAAAAGGTTATGCGGTTCATTCGCCACGCGCCCAAGCTGATCGCGAATTATACAAAAAAGCCATCATCGAGATCACTAAAAACTACCCCAATCTTAGCATAATTTTTGATACCGTTGAAGATTTGATTATCGAAAATAACATCGTTAAGGGCGTGGTTTTGAGTGATAACACTAAAATTTTTGCCGATAGCGTGGTACTTACAACGGGAACATTTTTACGCGGAATTATTCATATCGGCAAGCAACAAAATGTTGCGGGAAGAGTTGGTGAAGAGGCTTCACACGGGATTTCGCGTTGTTTAGAAAAATTTAAATTTAATTTGGGAAGGCTGAAAACTGGCACTCCACCTCGAATTCTCAAAGATTCAATCAACTTTAGCGAGCTTGAAGAGCAAAAGGGCGATCATCCGGCGCAACCATTTTCTTTTTTAAATCAAAAAATTTTAGTTCCGCAAATATCGTGCTTTATTACATATACAAATTTGCAAACGCATCAAATTATAAAAGAAAATTTAGAGCAATCCGCGATGTATGGTGGCTCAATAACTGGAGTTGGTCCGCGTTATTGCCCGTCAATTGAAGATAAAATTCATCGATTTTATGATAAAGATCGACACCAGATTTTCCTTGAACCCGAAGGCCTAAATAGCAATTTAATTTATCCAAATGGCATCTCAAATTCATTGCCACTCGAAGTGCAAATTAAGTTTCTAAAAACCATCAAAGGTTTAGAAAATTGCGTTGTGACTCAAGCGGGTTATGCAATCGAATATGATTTTGTCGACCCTCGCGAATTATTGCCAACTTTGGAAACCAAAAAAATTCGCAACCTATTTTTGGCTGGGCAAATTAACGGAACAACTGGTTATGAAGAAGCGGGAGGTCAAGGGATTGTTGCGGGAATTAATGCGGGTTTAAAAGCTTTAAAAAGCCAAGATGAATTTGTCCTCGATAGATCGACGAGTTATATTGGCGTGATGATTGATGATCTAACCAGTTTAGGTACTTCCGAGCCATATCGCATGCTTACTTCGCGCGCCGAATATCGTTTGAGTATTAGAGCTGATAATGCAGATTTAAGACTTACGGCTTTGGGTCGAAAATATGGGGCGGTTGGAGATTATCGTTGGCAAAAATTTTGTGCGCGTGAACAAAAAATTTCTGAGGCGACTAATCTACTTGAAGACCTTAAAATCTCGCCAAAAAAATTGACCGAATACGGCGTTCAAATAAAACAAGATGGCGTGGTTAGAAGTGCTTACCAGTTGATGTCATTCCCAAATATTGATTTTGAAATTATTGAAAAAATTTGGGGACAAAAACTTTCTCAAATTGAACCCGAAGCCAAAAAACAGGTTGCAATTAATGCCACATATTTATCATATTTGAAAAGACAGCATGATGATATCGAAATTTTTCAACGCGAAGAACAAATGAAAATTCCTTTGGATATTAACTATGAAAATATCCAAAGCTTATCCAAAGAAGTTCGTGAAAAATTATCTAAATATCGACCTGTTTCAATTGGTTCGGCACTTAAAATACAAGGCGTCACCAGCGCTTCGGTTATGGCGGTGTTGATTTACATAAAAAACCAAAGAAAAAATAATTCCAATGTCCAAAGCCATAATATCTCAGAATTCCCAAAGCCATTTGCATAGCGCGATTTTTTGGGGCTTAATGTGCTTAATGATTTTATTTTGCCATATTAACGCTCATGCCCAGTTTGATATTGGCAATTCAGATTTGTCTCGTGAAATCGAAAAGAGTTTGTTATTTGACAAAGAGGCTCAAGAAAAATTTGATGTTTATAACAATGAATATGGCTCCAACAAGGTTGCCGAACCAACAATTGGCTCTCTCCCACCTCAAGATGAAAAAAAAACTTATACCCCCGAAGAAATGGATATTACTTTGGTTGATAAAGTTAAAATTGATAAAGATATCCGCGAAAAAGAAAAGTTAGCCTATAATGCGGTTTTGGTCGGGCAATATGAAATTGCACTCGAGCTTTACAAAGAGATTATCAAAAAAGAGCCAAAAAATTATTATGCAAAATATTCAATGGCGGTTGTTTATCAGCGTCTAAACCAATTTAAGCAAGCCAAAAATATTTATTACGAATTGCTTAAAGATGAGGTCGAAAACAAAGAAGAGGTTATTAATAATATCATTGCAATTTTGATTGAAGAGTCGCCCAGAGAGGCCATTTATCTTCTTAATCGCTTAACCAAACAAAATCCAAATATAGCTTTTTTGTTGGCGAGTATGGGTTTAGCGTTTGAAAAAGTTTCTGATTCCGAAAACGCTATCGCTTACTACACTAAAGCTTTTAATTTAGATCCCGAAAATGTCGGTTATTCATATAATTTGGGAGTTTTATATGACCAAAACAAAGATTATGAAAAAGCGATTGAAATGTACCAAGTGGTTATTAAAAACTCCTCCGCTTCGGCAAATTCAGAAATCTCAATTGATTCAGTAAAAAGAAGAGTCAACAAAATTAAGCAAATTATATGATACAAAATATTTTAGATGAGGCTCGGCTCAAAAATTGCTCCGATGTTCATATTTCTTCTGGATACAGAATTATAATGCGTCTCGACGGCGATTTATGTGACTATAAGGATACTAAAGTAATGTCCAAAGATGATGTTTATAATATTTTGTTTTCAATCATGAATGAACAACAAAAGAAGTATTACCTTGATAATCGTGAGGTTGATTTTTCAATTGAATCTAACGAGAAATTTCGTTGTCGGGTAAATGCTTATCACACCATATTTGGTCCAGCTGCCGCATTTCGTTTGATTCCAAAAGATATTCGAAGCTTGGTTTCGTTAAATGCTCCTTATATAGTTCAAGATTTAGCAAAGCTCAAAAAAGGTTTAATCATGGTTGCGGGCCCCACTGGAAGCGGAAAGTCAACTACTTTGGCTGGAATTATTGATTACATAAACAATAATTTTATGCGCCACATCATTACCATCGAAGACCCAGTTGAATACATATTCCAAAACAAAAGATCACTTATTAATCAACGCGAATTAGGTTCGACTACTAATTCATTTAATGAAGCTCTAAAAAGTTCTTTGCGCCAGGACCCTGATATTATAATGGTTGGTGAAATGCGCGATCTTGAAACTTTTCGTTTGGCTTTAACCGCCGCCGAGACTGGTCATTTAGTTTTAGCTACCCTTCATACTAACTCGGCTTCTCAAACCATTAATCGTATTATTGATGTTTTTCCGGCTGAAGAAAAATCTGCAGTACGTTCAATTTTGTCTGGTTCAATCAAGGCAGTAATATCGCAAAGATTAATCAAAAAGAGAGATGGTGGAAGATGTGCAGCTTTTGAAATAATGTTAGCCAACTCTTCAATTCGCAACCTTATTCGCGAAGATAAAATCCCGCAAATTAATTCTATTATCGAGTTGAGTCGCAAAAATGGCATGTTGCTTCTTAAAGATTCTCTCAAAGATTTAATGAATAACGAAATAATAACTCAAGAAGTTGCTGAAGAAGAGTTATTGTCATATGAATCGTAATAAACTTTTATAATGAAATTACTTTTTCGAAAAAAATCTCTTGAAAACATTCTTGAGAGCGCCAAAAAAAATTCCTTCAAAAAAACTCTTGGAGTACTTGATCTAGTCTTTATTGGCATAGGCTCAATAATCGGAACCGGAATTTTTGTTTTAACTGGCCAAGCTGCCGCAGAACATGCGGGACCAGCAATTGCCTTGTCATTTTTGTTTTCGGCTCTTGTTTGTGTTTTTGCTGGTTTGGCCTATGCCGAGTTAGCATCGATGGTTCCAGTATCTGGTAGTGCTTACACTTATACTTATGCGGTAATGGGCGAGTTTGTGGCTTGGTTGGTAGCTTGCGGTTTAATTCTTGAATATACCGTCGCTTCTTCGACCGTTTCGGCTGGCTGGTCAGGCTATCTGGTTGGAATCTTAAAGCAGGGTGGAATTATTATCCCAGAATATTTAACCAAAGCACCAAGCCAACTTTGCGAAGATGGAACTTATTGTGCGTTGGTGAATTTACCGGCGGTTTTTGTGTCGTGTTTTATCGGAACTCTTCTTTATATAGGCACTAAAGAGAGCGTGATGATTAATCGCATTTTGGTTTCTGTAAAATTGTTCGTAATTTTTATTTTTATTTTAGTGGCAGTGCCAAAAATTAAATTTGAAAATTATCAAGATTTTATGCCCTTCGGTTGGAAAGGAGTTCTAAGTGGCTCAGCGGCAATATTTTTTGCTTATTTAGGATTCGACGCCGTAGCCACAACCGCCGAAGAATGTAAAAATCCCAAACGCGATCTACCAATCGGTATTATTGGCTCATTATTAATTTGCGCATTGATTTATGTAGTTGTCTCATTGTGCCTTACCGGAATTGTGAATTATAAATCGCTTGCCAACCCTCAACCTTTGGCTCAAGCTCTCAGAGATAATGGAAGTAATATAGGTTCGGCCTTAGTCGGAACCGGCGCAATTGCTGGAATGCTAACGGTTCTTTTGGTAATGATGTACGGTCAATCGCGTATATTTTTTGTTATCTCGCGAGATGGTTTGTTGCCTAAAATTTTCTCTAAAATTCACAAAAAACACCAAACCCCATCATATTCCATATTGGTTGTATCAATTTCGGTAGCCTTAATTTCTGGTTTTACGCCTATTCGCACCATGGGCGACATGAGTAGTTTGGGAACTCTATTTGCATTTTGTTTGGTGTCGATCGGAGTGTTGGTATTAAGAGTCAGAAGGCCAAAATTAGAACGCAATTTTAAATGTCCTTTTGTCAATATTGTTGCGCCACTTTCAATTATTGGATGTGGCTTTTTGATAATTAAACTTCTCGAAGAGCATTATAAACCTTTTTTGATTTGGTTTATTTTGGGCATTATTTTTTACATTTTTTATGGCTTTAAAAATAGCTCTTTATCCAAGTCTCATAACCGCAAATAATATAACCAACAATTTATATAATTTTTATTGATTATTATAAATAACATAAATTTTATGTTTTTTTATAATTTTAAATAATAATTAAGATAAAATATAAAACTTCCTCACGACTAATTAGTCTCAATTCAATAATTTCTTACATGAATATTTTTCGTAAAAAATCAATCGAAGCTTTGATAGCTTCGTCGCAAAAAAATTCTTTTAAAAAATCTCTCACAGCTTTTGACCTAGTTTTAATCGGTATTGGATGCACAATTGGGACCGGAATTTTTGTCGTCACCGGAACCGCTTCCGCTATTCACGCTGGACCGGCAATCGCAGTTTCATATTTAATATCAGCCTTAGTTTGTCTTTTTGCGGCTTTGGCTTATGCCGAAATTGCCTCGATGGTTCCTGTTTCGGGAAGTGCCTACACCTATACATATGCGGTGGTTGGTGAATTTGTGGCGTGGTTAGTTGGGTGGGGTTTGGTGCTTGAATATGGCATTGGAGCTTCAGCTGTTGCCAACGGCTGGTCGGGTTATATGGTTGGAATTTTGGAATCCGCCAACATAATTTTACCCGATTATTTAACGAAACCAACAACCGCCGGAGGATTGATTAATTTACCCGCGAGCCTGATTGTTTTGTTAATTGGCTTAATGCTATTTGTTGGAACTAAGCAAGGCGTTACATTTAATCGTATTTTGGTTTTTGTAAAATTAGTGGTAATTTTTATTTTTTTAGTTGTCGCCACTCCAATGGTTAAAACAGTCAATTATAGCGATTTTATGCCTTTTGGATTTACAGGGATAATGGCTGGTTCAGCAGCAATTTTTTACGCTTATATTGGCTTTGATGCAGTTGCCACAACCGCCGAAGAATGCAAAAATCCTAAGCGAGATTTACCAATTGGAATTATAGTCTCGCTTGGGGTTTGCGCTTTATTATATGCAGTTGTTGCGCTGGTTCTCAACGGCATTGTGAATTACACTACGCTCAATAATGCTGAGCCATTGGCGCGAGCTCTTCGAGATAATGGAAGCAATATTGGTTCGGCGCTTGTTTCAACGGGTGCCGTGGCTGGAATTACTTCGGTGCTTTTGGTTTTGCTTTATGGACAGTCGCGCATTTTTTTCGTTATGTCGCGCGATGGTTTGCTTCCAAAAAAACTTAGCTCTATTCATAAAAAATATAACACTCCTCATGTCAGCGTCATTCTAACTACTCTCGGTGTAGCTTTATTGGCGGGGGTTTTTTCGCTCGAAACTCTTAGTGAAATGACCAGTATTGGAACTTTGTTTGGCTTTATAGTTGTTGCAATGGCGGTAATGATTTTGCGCATAAAACAACCCAATTTAAAAAGAAGTTTTAAGTGTCCGTTGGTTTTTGTTGTTGCGCCTCTGGCAATTTTGTCATGCGGTTATTTAACTTTTGAATTGTTGACGCGGAATTGGCATTATTTTGTAGTTTGGACTTTATGTGGAATCCTAATTTATTTTTTATACGGCTATCGCAAAAGCACAATTGCCAAATAATTTTATTAAAAATACTCAAAATTTCTTTTGAAAAAAAATTAACAAAATGCAAAATTCATAGAAAAGCTTTTGAGCTCAGTTTCATTCCATATTATTTCACAAAATTTTTTCACAAATGACTTCTAAAAAATTTGTTTATTCTTTCGGCGATGGCAATTCCGAAGGCGATGCTTCCATGAAAAATCTTTTGGGAGGCAAAGGCGCAAATTTAGCAGAAATGTCAAAAATGGGCTTGCCAGTTCCACTTGGTTTTACAATTACCACCGAAGTTTGTGAAGTTTACTATAAAAATTCTAAACAATTTCCATCCGAACTAAAATCCCAAGTTCACCAAGCGCTCAGTCAAATCGAGCAAAAAATTGGCTCTAAATTTGGTGATGCACAAAATCCTTTATTATTTTCTGTGCGTTCGGGAGCTCGCGCTTCAATGCCGGGAATGATGGACACCGTTTTAAATCTCGGTTTAAATGACCAAACTGTTTTGGGTTTGGCCCAAAAAAGTGGTAATAAAAGATTCGCTTTTGATTCTTATCGACGCTTTATCCAAATGTATTCCGATGTGGTTTTGGGAGTTGATCACTACAATTTTGAAGTAATCTTAGACGAGAAAAAACAAGAATTTGGCGCAACTTTAGACACCGATTTAACCGCCGAAAATCTCGAAGAAATCGTTAGCTTATTTAAGCAAGAAGTTAAAAAAGAATTAGGCCGTGAATTTCCTCAAAGTGTCGAGCAACAATTATGGGGCGCTATCGAAGCGGTTTTTGCCTCATGGATGAATGACCGCGCCATTACTTACCGTGCGCTAAATAACATTCCGGCCGAGTGGGGAACTGCTGTTAATGTGCAATCGATGGTATTTGGAAATATGGGCGAGACCTCGGCTACTGGTGTGGCTTTCACGCGCAATCCATCAACCGGAGCCAAAGAGCTTTACGGAGAATATTTAATTAACGCGCAAGGCGAAGATGTTGTGGCTGGTATTCGAACTCCGCAATCAATTACTATTCAAGGTAAAGAGCAACTTGGTTTGCAACTCCCATCAATGCAAGAAACCATGCCCGATGTTTTTTTGGAGCTAGAAAAAATTTATAAAAAACTCGAAAACCACTATCGCGATATGCAAGATATTGAGTTTACGGTTCAAAATAAAAAACTATGGATGCTTCAGACTCGCTCGGGCAAAAGAACCGCCCACGCATCGGTTAAGATTGCGGTTGATATGGTTAAAGAAAAATTAATTACAAAAGACGAGGCGCTTCTTCGCGTTGATCCGGCAAGTCTTGATCAACTTTTGCATCCAACGCTTGATCCAAAAGCCAAAGTAAATGTT
The DNA here is from genome assembly GCA_009925685.1 of Pseudomonadota bacterium. Lineage (GTDB taxonomy): Bacteria > Pseudomonadota > Alphaproteobacteria > Rickettsiales > UBA1997 > CAILUF01. The sequence goes on along the minus strand of RFYG01000028.1, from coordinate 1,520 downwards.
ATCGCTAAAGGCTTACCAGCGTCTCCAGGGGCAGCTTCTGGAGTGGTGGTTTTTTCTTCGCAAGAAGCCGAAAGACGCGCAGAAAACGGTGACAAAGTTATTTTGGTTCGTGTTGAAACTAGCCCAGAAGACATCAAAGGAATGCATGTTTCGCAAGGGATTTTAACGGCCCGAGGAGGCATGACCTCGCACGCTGCGGTTGTTGCTCGTGGTATGGGCACTCCTTGTGTTTCGGGGGCAACGGGGTTGCACGTTGATAATTCTGGTAAGTTTTTTATTGCCGATGGCGTTAAGGTTAAAGATGGCGAAACCATTACTATTAACGGTTCAAATGGCGAAGTTATACTTGGAAGTGTGCCCACTCTTAAGCCAAATTTATCGGGTGATTTTGAAACCATTATGAGCTGGGCTGACGAAGTTAGGCATCTTAAAGTGCGCACCAATGCCGAAACCCCGGCTGATTGTCAAGTGGCTCGCGACTTTGGCGCTGAAGGTATTGGACTATGTCGAACCGAACATATGTTCTTTAACGAGGATCGTATAATTGCGGTGCGTGAAATGATTTTGGCCGAAACTTCGGAAGGTCGTAAAAAAGCTTTGGCAAAATTATTGCCGATGCAACGACAAGATTTTGTTGAAATATTCAAAATTATGAGTGGATTGCCCGTCACAATTCGTTTACTTGACCCGCCATTACATGAATTTTTACCGCATAAAGATAGCGAGATTCAAGAAGTCGCAAAGGTTGCGGGTGTTGAGGTTGATTATGTGAAGCATCGTACCCATCAATTGCAAGAACAAAATCCTATGCTTGGTCATCGTGGTTGCCGGTTGGGTATTTCGTATCCAGAAATCTACGAAATGCAAGCGCGCGCTATTTTTGAAGCTTTTTCAGAAGTTAAAAAATCAACTAATCAAGAAGTTATGCTTGAAGTCATGATTCCGTTAGTCGCTACTCGCAAAGAAATCCAAATTATGCGCGAATTAGTAGTTAATGTTGGCAATCAAGTGGAAAAAGAGCATGGAGTTGAATTAAAATATATGGTTGGAACTATGATCGAATTGCCCAGAGCCGCGTTGGTCGCTGATAAAATCGCGCATGAGGCTGAGTTTTTTAGCTTTGGAACTAACGATCTTACCCAAACCACTTTTGGTTTATCGCGTGACGATGCCGGAAACTTTTTGGGACATTACCAAAAAGCCGGAATTCTTGAGCGCGATCCTTTTGCAGAACTAGATCAAGAGGGTGTTGGAGAGTTGATCAAGATCGCGAGCGCAAAGGGCAAGGAAACTCGTCCCGAAATTAAGCTTGGCATTTGTGGTGAGCATGGTGGCAATCCGGCTTCCATTGAGTTTTGTCATCAAGTTGGTTTGAACTATGTTTCTTGTTCGCCATATCGCGTTCCAATCGCCAGATTGGCTTCGGCGCGTGCGGTGATAAAAAATCGTCGATAAGATCACCGTAATTTTATAATTTAAATTGATATTTATTTAAATTTTCGAAGGGTTTATTTGAGAGA
>RFYG01000027.1 GCA_009925685.1 Pseudomonadota bacterium | reverse complement strand
ATTTCATTAATGCATTATCAGAATCACCTTTATCAATCATATTTTGTAACTCATCAATCATCTTTTCAGATGGGTTCAAAAATGTTTTATCACCGCGTCCTTTAAATATATTTTCAGCACATAAATCTTCTACTATTGAAAGTAATTTTGAAATTATCGCCACCTCAATTTTATGAATCCCTCCCCAGCTTAACGATTAATTATAGCTAACTATTTATCAAAATTTATGTCACAATTACTTAACAAAGTTCAAAAAATTCAAAATTCTGAAAATAAATATACCAAAGAATTGGCAGAAATTCTTGAAATCCTTGATGCAATTGAAAATCACACCGCTGAGTTGCGTAAAAAAATATTGAGTGAAGTTGCAACTGACAAAAACAATCTTCATCTTGATCTCAATAAGATTGACGAATAATAAATTTTAAAAATTTTAATTAAAATTTATAATCCAAATATGGAATGTCTATTGGAGTGTCTATTTTTTTTATAAAATATATGTTTGATTTACAGTGAGTAGATTTATTCAAAAAAAATTACAATACCAATTCAAAAATCATCCTAAAAATTTATTATAATTTTAAAAATTAAATTATGCGCCTACTAATCCAGTCGATGCTTTAGTGCGATAAAATCTTTATGCGATGGTTTTTATTGATTAAATAAAACCCAAAAAAACTTATTCCATATTTTCTTTCATCGATAGTTGTAAAATTTTCTTTAAAAAAAATCTCAAATTTTTGGAATTTTTTTGCTTCGAACTCAACAACCAAAAGCGTTTTGGGATTTAAATATTTTTTTTCTAAAAGATTTTCTACAATTTTTTGATAATTTTCTTCGTAGGGCGGATCCAGAAAAATAACGTCAAAATTTTCGTTAGAAACATTTAAATTTTTAACATTTTCTGCTAAAATTTTAGTTTGATTTTCTACTTTTAAAAGTTCGATATTTTTTCTTAAAATTTCCAAATGTTTGTAATTATTTTCTACAAAACAAACTTTTTTAGCACCGCGAGAAAGCGCCTCAAGCCCAACAGAGCCAGTACCGCAACACAAATCCAAAAAATTACATTCGCTTAAAGATAAATCTAAATCTTTTAAAAATTTTGCCGATTGTAAAATATTAAAAAGAGCTTCGCGGTTTTTATCAGTGGTGGGTCGCAAAGTTTTTAACTCTTCACAATTTGCTAATTTTCGACCACGAAATTTTCCAGAAATAACGCGCATTTTAAGAGTTTCGAGATTTGTCGGCGTAATAAACGCCAAGCAATTTTACGCTTTTAGAAAAAAATCCCAACTCTTCTAACGCGAGAGCGACATTTTTTTGCGATGGATGACCTTCAATTGAAATGAAAAATTTTGCTTGGCTTGAAACTCCACCAGGAATATAGCTTTCGAGCTTCACAATACTGACGCCATTGGTTGCAAAACCTCCTAGTGCTTTATAAAGTGAACCCGGAATATTACGAATGGTGAATAAAAGCGCGGTTATGGTCATGTCGTTGGTGGGGTCTATTTCGACCGGTTTTTTGGCGATAACAATAAAGATGGTTATATTATCGTTTCCGGAATCTTGCATGTTTTCTTTGATAACGCTTAACCCAAACAAATCACTAGCTAACTTTGAGCAAATAGCTCCCTTGGTTTTGTCATTAGTTTGTGCTACAAACTCGGCTGATTTGGCGGTATTAGATGATTCATGAATTTTTATTTTAAGGGCTCGCAAATTCTTTTGGCATTGCATTAAAGCTTGAGGATGCGAATAAACATCGGTTATATCTTCAAGCATTGCGCCTCTAATCCCTACCAGATTATGAGTAATCGGAAAGAAATGTTCGGCGATAATTGCAACATCGTGTTTTTGAAGTAAATCATGAATTTCGGCAACTCTTCCGGCGTAAGAATTTTCAAGCGGAATCATGCCAAATTCAGCTTCGCCAGTTTCGATCGCATTAAATACATCGTAAAAACTTTCATAAGGCTTGGCTTCCATCTTGGGATAAAATTTTAGACATGCTAAATTTGAATTAGCGCCATTCGAACCCTGAAAAGCAATTATTTTTTTTGAATCAATTGATGCCTGCATGATAAATTTTTAGATTAAATTTAATAATTTCGATGATAATTTTTTATAATCTTAAACCAGATTTTACAATTAAAAATTAAATTGACAAAGGCAAATAAGGCGTTGATAATCCTCGCTTCAAAATATTAAAATCATAAAAATGACAAAATCAAATTTAACTCCTAATTTAGCTGAAAAATCGTTTTTAGCTAATCCAAATTCTTGGAGTCCTTCATCGTGGCGAAGTTTGCCAATCAAACAACAACCTCAATATGATAACTTCGATCAACTTAAAAATACCGAAGACCAATTAGCAAAATTTCCGCCACTTGTTTCGATTGATGAAGTTGAAAAGTTAAAGCAAGAATTATCTTCTGTTTCTAAGGGTGAGGCCTTTTTATTGCAGGGTGGAGATTGCGCCGAAAGTTTTGTTGAATTTTCACATTCCAACTTAAAAAACTATTTTCGTACCATCATGCAAATGACCATTGCTTTGATGTATGGTTTAAAAAAGCCAATTGTTAAAGTTGGGCGTATCGCGGGGCAATATGCAAAACCGCGCTCTCAAGGTGAAGAAACTATCGATGGACTCATTCTTCCGGCATACAGAGGCGACATCATTAATGCCATCGAATTTGAAAGCCAAGCTCGAAGGGCCGATCCAAATCGATTAGTTGATGCTTACTTTTATTCATCGGCTTCGCTAAATTTCTTAAGATCATTAGCTCTTGGTGGCTACGGCAATCTTGATAAAGTCAATAAATGGAACGAAGAATTTTCGCATTATTTAAACGGCAAACACAGCACCGAAGAGGTAACTTCTAAAATCAACGAAATTCTCTCTTTCATGAAATCATGCGGGATTGATTATAAATCAATGCCACAATTCACTACCGCAAGTTTTTTTACATCGCATGAAGCGCTCTTACTCAACTACGAAGAAGCTTTTACACGTTTTAGCAAAGATCATCAAAAATTTTATGATTTAAGTGCGCACCTACTCTGGATTGGCGATAGAACTCGCTCTCTTGATGAAGCTCACGTCGAATTTATGCGCGGGATTGCCAATCCAATTGCCTTCAAGGTTGGTCCGTCAATCACTGAATATGAATTATTGAAATTGCTTGAGGTGCTTAACCCCAACAACGAAGCGGGTCGAATAACACTAATTTCGCGCATGGGAAAAGATAAAATTCATGATTTGCTTCCGCCTCTTATAAAAACGATTAAAAGCAATGGTAACAATGTAATATGGTCATGCGACCCAATGCACGGCAACACCATTAAATCCTCCAATGGCTATAAAACCCGCAAGTTCGAAGATATTTTGCAAGAGGTAAAAAGTTTCTTTAAAATTCATCAAGATCTTGGAACTATTGCTGGCGGAGTTCATTTTGAGCTTACTGGTCAAGATGTAACCGAATGTTTGGGCGGTAACCAAAAAATTTCAGAACTCAATTTAAGCGATCGTTATCATACACACTGTGACCCGCGACTTAACTCATCGCAAAGCATTGAAATGGCTTTTACAATTGCGCATGAATTAGCAAATTCAATCAATAAATAATGAATTTATCCATCAACAAAAAACATGGAATTATTGCCATCGTTGGCGCTCCAAATGCAGGCAAATCGACCATCACTAATGCTATTCTTGGACAGAAATTGTCAATTGTATCACCCAAAGTGCAAACAACCCGTAACTCGATTCGCGCCATTGCTCTCGAAGGTGAAACGCAAATAATTTTAATCGATACCCCAGGAATTTTTATTCCGCGAGATGATAAAATCCTTGAAAGAGTAATAGTTAAAACCGCTTGGCAAGCCTTACGGGAGGCTAATCATATTTGTTTTGTAATTGATTCAGAAATTGGATTGAACAAAGAAAATCTTCGAATTCTCGGTGACCTAAAAAAAGAAAATTTGCCCATCACCATAATTCTTAACAAAATTGATTTGGTTAAAAAATCAAAGCTTCTCGATATTTTTGGAGGTCTATCGAATGAAGGATTTATCGATATTATCCCTATTTCAGCTCTAAAGAACGATGGCATAGACACGCTAAAAAGTTTTTTATGCACAAAATGCCAAAACCCGGCATGGATTTATGATGAAGAGCAAATTACCGATGCGCCAATGCGCTTCATTGCCAGCGAAATAACCCGCGAAAAGCTTTTTTTATATCTCCAAAAAGAACTGCCTTACTCAATTGCCGTTAAAACTGATAATTATGAAATCTTAGAAAATGGCGATATAAAAATTCATCAAACTATTTTTGTTTTAAAAGATAGTCAAAAATCAATTATTGTCGGGAAAAATGGCGCGATGATTAAAAAGATTGGTCAAGAATCAAGGCTTGATATTGGTGAAATCGCTAATACCAAAGTGCATTTATATCTGTTTGTAAAAGTTAAACAAGATTGGATGCGTCATGCCGAAAATTTTGAAAAAATCGACCTTGAAAAACTTCCCAAAGATAATTCTAAAAAATTTATTGCCCAAAAAATAAACCCAAAAAAATAATTCCAAAAATAACTCTTAATTTTTTTATTTATGTCGACCATTGATGAAAAAGAAGTTGAAAAATTCTCTAAAATCGCTGATGAATGGTGGAATGAAAGCGGTAAATTCAAGCCTTTACATAAGTTTAATCCAATTCGTTTAACCTTCTTTCGCGCGCAAATTTGTCAATATTTTCAACGCGACGAAAAATTAATCGAACCATTTTCGAATCTAAAAATTCTCGATATTGGTTGTGGAGGTGGCTTGATTGCTGAACCTCTTTGCAGAATGGGGGCGGATGTTTATGCTATTGATGCTTCGGAAAAAAATATTGAAGTTGCCAAAATTCACGCCCAAAAAACTTCTCTAAATATTGATTATCAATGCACAAGCGCTGAGGAGTTGGTTCAAAAAAATCAACAATTTGATGTGGTTTTGGCTCTTGAAATAATTGAGCATGTTGCCGATGTTGAAAAATTTGTCGAATCATGCGCTAAACTTGTCAAGCCGAATGGTTTGTTGATGATCGCCACTTTGAATCGCACAGCAAAGTCACTATTAATGGCTAAATTTGGGGTTGAATATATTTTGCGTTGGTTGCCGATTGGAACGCACGATTGGCGAAAATTTTTAAAACCATCGGAGATTGAGAGTGTAGCTCGTAGAAGCAATTTGAAACTTCATAAAATTCAAGGTTTTTGTTACAATATTTTTAAAGATGAGTGGAATTTAGGTGACGATTTATCAATAAATTATTGCTTGGTTTTTAACAAATAATTTACAACTTTTCTTGAGCTAGAACCTAAAATTAAGATCAGGAAAATCAAATAATTGATTAAATAACCCTTACTATTTTTTGAATTTTTTGTTGATGTAAAGCTGTTGAAGAATCGAGAGGGTGTTGCTCCAAGTCCAATAAATAACCAATCCAGCAGGAAAAGTGGCTAAAACTATTGTCAACCCATAAGGCATGAATTTTAAAATTTTAGCTTGCACTGGGTCTGAAGTGGGCGGACTAAGTTTTTGTTGAATAACCATAGTTGCCCCCATCAATATTGGCCATATTCCAAGGTTAAAACTACTTGAAACTTCAAATGGCAGTAATCCAAAAAGATTTAATATTGTGGTTGGATCGGGAGCGGATAAATCTTTAATCCAGCCATAAAATGGAGCGTGACGCATGTCGAGAGTTACATAAAAAACTTTGTATAAAGCAAAAAACACCGGAATTTGAATGAAAATCGGCAAGCAACCCGAAGCCGGATTGATTTTTTCGCGTTTATAAAGCTCCATCATTTCGCGATTGATGGTGATTTTGTCATCCTTGTACTTTTCTTTGAGGGCTTCGATTTTGGGTTGAAGAGTTCTAAGACGGGCGATGGTTGAATAAGATTTATTGGCCATTGGAAAGAGTGCGAGTTTGACGATTACGGTCATGCCCAAAATCGCTAAACCAAAATTACCAAAAATTTTGTAAAGAAAATCAATTACAAAGAAAAATGGTTTAGTCAAAAAATAGAACCATCCAAAGTCAATAGCGCGGTCAAAAAGTTTGAGATTAAGTTTCGAATTGTACGAATCTAAAATTTTTACTTTTTTGGCACCCGCAAACAAATTGTGCTCAAAAGTAAGTTGATCATTGGCCTGAATTGTGGTTTCTTGGCCAATAAAATCAGTGTTATAAACGTGGTTTTGGTTTTTAAAATTATAAGAAAAATTTGCTTCAAAAGGAAGTTTTTGATCTGGAATTAATGTGCTTAACCAGTATTTGTCAGTTATTCCAAGCCAAGAGCCACTCTCGCCTCCGTCGGTAAATTTTTGTGATTTTTCATCGGCCAAATCTTCGTAGTTTGTTTCGGCAAGTATTCCATTGAAAGCCCCAATAGCTCCTTCATGAAGAATATAAACAGCTTTTTGCTGATTGTTTAAATTGCGGTTAATGCGTCCAAATGAAGAAATTTGAATTGGATTTGAGGAGTTATTTATGATTGTTTGTTCGACTTTAAATAAATAGTTTTCGTCGACTGAAATTTTAATTTTAAATGAAATATTTTGCGAATTTGTCCAAGATAAAGTAACTGGATTTTCAGTGGTTAGTTTAGCTCCATCGGCTTGCCACAATGTGTCTGGCTTGGGCGTTTCGAGATTGGGGTTGGAAGTTAGGAATCCAAAATCAGCAAAGTATCTTTCTTTTGTTTCACTTGGTGAAAAAAGGACAACTTCTTCTTTTTGATTGGGTTTTTCGTAGTATTTAGCAAGGGTTAAGTCATCAAATCTAACTCCTTTAAGATTGATTGAGCCATGAAGTGATGCGGTTTCAATGCGCACTCTTTGATTGGTAGTTTTCTGAATTACCTCAGTGCGAGTTTTATATGCCGAAATATATTCGTTATTTGAGTTGGTATTTAGAGAATAAGTTGATGTTTCTTGTAAATTATTGGTTTGGGGTTGAGAAACTTCATCGGAAGCCGAATTTGAGAGTTTGTGGGTTGATTGTTTATTTGAATTTTGCTCGGCTAATTGACTTGAGTTTTGTATTTTTGGTTGATTGGAGAGTTTTTCGAGACGCGGTTTGTCATAAAACCATGTCCAAGCAATCATAACAAAGACCGAAAGGGTGGTGGCAAGAAGAATATTTTTGTTATTATCGTTAGTCATTTTGCGTTAATTTTGTTGAAATTTTTTAATTATCAAAGAGCCGTTCATAATTATCAATCAAACTTTAAATAAAATTATGAGCGCGATTTTTTGAAATTTATTAAGCATTCTTGAAGCGCTTCTTCAATGGTTTCGATTGGAACAATTTTAAGATTTTTGATAACTTCTTGAGGCATCTCTTCGAGATCTTTCAAATTATTTTTTGGAATTAAAACTTTTTTAATTCCACCGCGCAAAGAGGCTAAAAGTTTTTCTTTGAGACCACCAATTTCAAGTACTTTTCCACTCAGGGTAATTTCTCCAGTCATAGCCACCAATCTGTCGATTTTTTGTTCACATAAAACTGAAGCAAGGCATACAGAAATAGCTACCCCAGCGGATGGTCCATCTTTTGGTGTGGCACCTTCTGGTACGTGAATATGAAAATCAAATTTGTTGAATTTTTTGGCATCAATTTTTAGAGATTTTGCGATAGAGCGGACATAACTCAGCGAGGCTTGAACGGATTCTTTCATAACATCGCCAAGGCTTCCAGTGATTTGGACTTTACCACTGCCTTCAAATTTTAAGGCTTCGATTTCAAGCAAATCTCCGCCATATTGAGTGTAGGCCATGCCAGTAGCAACTCCAACAACATCATGAATTCTGGTGCGTCCAAAATCTTTTTTAGCTGGGCCAGAATAGGTTTTTAAATTATCGCTATTAATTGCAATTTTTTTAGCCTCTTTGGAAATTATCAATTTAACTGACTTTCTGATTAAGTTTTCTAATTCACGATTTAAATTTCTAACCCCAGCTTCAAATGTGTAGCGACGGATAAGAAGGATAATAGCCTCCTTATCGATGCTAAACTCATCTTCATTAAGACCATTTTCTTTGAGAAGCTTGGGAATGAGATGTTTTTGGGTTATTTGGAGTTTTTCATTTTCAGTATAGCCGGATACATTAATGACCTCCATCCTGTCGCGCAGAGGGATTGGTATTGAATTAATTGAATTAGCTGTAGCAACAAAAATTACCTTGGATAAGTCGTAATCTACTTCGAGATAGTGATCAGAGAAGTTGCAATTTTGCTCAGGATCAAGAACTTCGAGAAGGGCTGAGGCTGGGTCGCCACGAAAGTCGCTTGATATTTTATCAATTTCATCAAGAAGCATAAGAGGGTTGATGGTTTCAGCTTTTCGCATTGATTGAATAATGCGTCCCGGCATAGCTCCAACATAAGTTCTGCGATGGCCACGAATTTCTGATTCATCTTTAACTCCTCCAAGAGAAACCTTGACATATTTTCGATTAAGGCTTTCGGCAATTGAGCGCGCGAGAGAGGTTTTGCCAACTCCGGGAGCTCCAATTAAGCACAAAATTGGGCCTCGAACCCCCTTTGTTTTTATTTGAACCGCAATAAATTCAAGAATTCTTTCTTTAACCTTTTCAAGGCCATAATGATGTTTATCAAGAATTTGCTTGGCATTTTTAAGATTATGAATTGAATCTGATTGCACTGACCAAGGCAACGAACATATCCAGTCGAGATAGTTTCGAACCACGCCAGATTCTGATGAATATTGGTGAGTTTTTTGTAATTTTTGTAATTCAGTTTCACATTTTTTTGAAACTTCTTTAGGAAGCTTAAGTTTGGCAATTTTGTTTTTAAGCTCTTTAATTTCCGGGTCTTCTTCTTGTCCGAGTTCTTTTTTAATATTTTTGAGTTGTTCGTTAAAATAAATCTCTTTTTGATGCTTGGTAAATTTTTCTTGAATCGAGCGGTTAATTCGCTCTTCGGCTTCACCAATTTCAATTTCGGTTTTGATAATTTCGAGTAATTTATAAAACTTTTTTTTCAAAATATTTTCGCCCAAAATGCTTTGGCGTTGAGTTATTGAGTTGCAACAATAGCCGGCGATAAAATATAAAATATCGTGCGTAGTTTTGATATTTTTGAGTTCATTGATTATTTCGGGAGTGATTTTTTTGTTATATTGAGAATAGCGTGCAAAGTTTTCAGCGCAGGCCTTGATTAGGCCAATAAGCTCTTTATCTTTTTCATCAGCCTTTTGTTCGGGCAGGAGCGATATTTTGCAAAAAAAATGAGTTTTATCTTCAATTATCGAATCAATTTTGGCACGCACAAATCCTTGTAAAATGGCTTTAAGATTGCCATCGGGCGTTTTTATGAGTTCAATTATTTTACAAATTGTTCCAACTTTATGAAGGTTTTTTTCGGTAAAATCATCGATGTCGGGTTCGTTTTGAATTACAGCAAAAATTGGTGATTTATTATTAAAAGCCTCCTCAACTGAATTGATGGATTTTTTGCGACCAACTAAAATTGTAGTTGTGGTACGGGGAAAAATTACGGTATCACGCAATGGAATCGCATAAAATTTTTGTTCTTGGGTTTTATTTGAGATGTTTTCTTTGTTGTTTTTCATGGTAATTTTTGGTTAGATAAATCAATTTTTTAATCAGCAAAATTAACTTGTAATTGTTGGGCGCTTCTTTATTTTGATTGCCAAATTTATAAAGTTAAACAAAACAAAAGTTAATAATTATTTTATTTTTTAAATTATTTTTTTAATGACTTACGACAAAAATAATATTTTTGCTAAAATTATCCGCAACGAAATTCCCGCCAAAAAAATATACGAAGACAATAACTTGTTGGCTTTCCACGATATTTCTCAAGCTTCACCAATTCATATTTTGGTAATTCCAAAAGCAGAATATGTCGATTACATTGATTTTGTTAATAACGCCAGTCCTGAGATTGTGGCAAATTTTTTTACAAAAGTTGCGCAAATTGCCCAAGATTTAAATGCTCATGATCAAGGTTTTCGCTTAATTACTAATAATGGCCCGAATGCACACCAAACTGTAAAACATTTTCATGTTCATATTTTGGGTGGTAAAAAACTTGGACCACTCATCTCATCTGACAACCAACTTCGATAAATTTATGGAAAAAAAAATTCACGAATCTACAAAAATAATTCATGCCGGCAGAAATCCTAAAGAGCAAGGCTGGATGGTTAATCCACCAATTTATCAAAGTTCGACAATTGTTTTTCCAACGTACAAAGATTTTATGTATGCGGAGCGAGGCTACTCCAACAACGATTTAGTTCAACCTTATGAATTAAAATACGGTCGTTACGGTACGCAAACCAATTTTGCTTTGGAGCAGGCCATTGCTGAAATTGAGGGTGGTTACAACACATTTGTAACTTCTTCGGGAGCTGCGGCTATAAACACCGCGTTGATTGCTTTTTTAAAGCATGGCGATCACATGTTGCTCGTCGATAATGTTTATTCACCAACCCGCGGTTTTGCTGATAAATTTCTTAAAAAACTTGGTGTTGAAACTACCTATTTTGATCCGCATATTGGCGAAGGAATTGCAAAATTAATCAAAAAAAATACCAAAGTAATTTTTTTAGAAAGCCCAGGTTCACAGACTTTTGAGATTCAAGATGTTCCTCTTATTTGTAAAATTGCTAAAAAACATAATGTTGTAACTATACTCGATAACTCATGGGCAAGTGGAATTTATTTTAAATCGTTTGATCACGGAGTTGATGTATCAGTTATGGCTTTAACTAAATATATAAACGGCCATTCCGATATCATGATGGGCTCAATAACTGTTCAAGAAAAGAATTTTAGAGTCATGTACGAAGCTTTTAGATATATGGCCGTTACCGCTGCGCCATATTGTTCATATATGGTTCAAAGAGGCTTAAGAACCTCAAAATTGCGCATGGATCATTGTTTTAAATCTGGGCTTGAAATGGCAAAATGGTTTCAAAAAAGGCCTGAAGTTGAGAAGGTATTATATCCAGCGCTTGAAAGCGACAAAAATCATGCGCTGTGGAAGAGGGATTTCACCGGTGCAGCTGGATTATTTTCGGTTATTTTGGATAAAAAATATTCGAATGAAGCTCTGGCGCGCATGCTGGATAAATTAAATTTATTTGGAATGGGATATTCGTGGGGTGGCTACGAGTCGTTAATAATTCCTTTTGATGCTGGGTCAATCAGAACTGCAACTAAATATCCTTATTCCAATAAAACTGCACTCAGAATTAATATTGGGCTTGAAGATGTTGAGGATCTCAAGGCTGATCTTGAATTGGGTTTTCGTCGCCTCAAAAGATAAGCCCCAAAAGAGATACTTAAATAATTATTTCAATTGAGTTGCCTTCAAAAATAATTTAAAAACTTAATCCGTTCCAATTTATTTTTAGGCTATGAGTTTTTGTGATTGAAATTAAGTATTTCAGCTAGTTTTTTATGACCAAGGTGCGAACAAAATCAAAAAGTTTTTTAATTGAGTATTTATTTAGCGAATAACTGAGATATGTCTTTGAAAGCTTTGAACTCTAGGGCATTTCCACTTGGATCATAGAAGAACATTGTGGCTTGTTCGCCAGTTTTTCCTCTAAAACGAACATAGGGTTCGATCACAAATTTTACAGAATTTTGCTTTAATTTCTCGGCAAATTTGTGCCATTCTTCCCACTTTAAAACTACCCCAAAGTGCGGAACTGGAACTCCATGTCCATCGACTTGATTTACGATTTTTTGGGCTTGGTGATTTTGATTTAAATGCGTTACAAACTGATGTCCAAAAAAATTCCAATCAATCCAGTTTTCGTTTGATCGACCTTCGCTCATACCAAGAATTTGACCGTAAAACTTACGAGTTGATTCCAAATCATTGACGGGCATAGCCAAATGAAATGGTTGAAGATCGGTCATTATTCCAAGAATTTGATTTTAATTCCCCATTTTTTTCCGAGATATCTTTCGACTTCGTTTCGATCTTCGTTGTTAAGTGAGCGATTAAATATGATCATTTCGCCAATTAAACCATCAAAGAAGGCTTTTTCTGTGGCTCCAGTTTTTTTAGCGCCAACATAAAATTTATTATTTCCGCTAGAATATTTTTGACTAGAACTAATAGTTGGGGAGTTGAAAGATTGGGCGTTGACTTGATTTGAGGACCATAAATTACCATTTCTGAATATCTTAATATTATCAGTTGAGCCTTGTGTTGTTGGGCTTTGATAGATAATAAGCGAAGCGACGATTTTTTCGTTTGGAACGGCAAAGTCACCCGATGATTGAGTAGCGTAAGTGGTTGAGCAACCCTCGCCCGAAACAGCTGAGGCAATGCCAATTGCCCCCTTAACATTATTAAAACTCATGCCAAAATCGAGTTCCGTGTCGCAACTAGACGTATTGAAAAAAATCGTTTTTTTGTTAGCCGAGTTAACGGTTTTTGGTTCAAAAACTACAAAAATTGTTCCAGATCTATAAGTCAAAACATCCTGATTTGAAGATTCAGATTCCAATATATCGCTAGTTCCGTCAAATTTAACCGAAGGTAAACCAAACATGCCGTTTGATACATAAGTTGGTTTTTTGGTTGAATCAGTTTGTACTAAGTTAATTCTATCTGAATATCTAATTTCAGCACCGTTCCAACGACTTATAAGGTCACCATCATCGGTATCGCTTTCATTAAATGCGTCGATTGCAGTGGAATCGTACCAAGTAACGATATAGTTAATCCATGGCATGGCTGAGCTTTGCGTTACATCTCGAGCCACATTGAGCCTCATATTGGTAATAAGTCTTGAGGACTGAACAAGTCCGGCAATTAAAACGCCAAGAATAAGAATTACGACAGCTAATTCAACTAGACTAAATGCATGTTGATGTGGTTTTTTTAGTGATCGATAATAAGATATTTTTTCCTTAAGCATGAAAATTGAAGGATTAATTAATTTAAATTAAGAAATTTGAAGATTTGGATTATTTGATAAGTTTGACTCTTGAAAAACTTTTAATAATTCCTAGATTCGCAGTCAAGTTTTTTTTCTTCAATCCTCAAATTTAAATCATTCAAAATTATGTCTAAAGTTATTGGAATCGACTTGGGAACAACTAATTCCTGTGTCGCTATTATGGAAGGTGCAACGGCAATTAAAGTAATTGAAAATTCAGAAGGCGCCAGAACAACCCCTTCAATTGTTGGATTTTTAGCTAACGGTGAAAAGGTCGTTGGATCTCCGGCAAAAAGACAAGCCGTTACCAATCCACAAAACACTATTTTCGGTATAAAGCGACTTATTGGTCGCAGATACAATGATCCAATGACCGAAAAAGATAAGGGTTTAGTTCCTTATAAAATTATTTCCTCGGCAAATGGTGATGCATGGGTAGAAGTAAAAAACGAAAAATATTCTCCGAGTCAGATCTCCGCATTTACTCTTATCAAAATGAAAGAAACTGCCGAAAATTACCTTGGTGAAAAGGTTGATAAAGCGGTTATAACTGTCCCAGCCTACTTTAATGATTCCCAAAGACAGGCCACCAAAGATGCTGGTAAAATTGCTGGTCTTGATGTTCTTAGGATTATTAACGAACCCACCGCGGCCGCATTGGCATATGGTTTTGATAAAAAGAATGGACAAACCATCGCGGTTTATGATTTGGGTGGCGGAACTTTTGATGTATCAATCCTTGAGATTGGCGATGGAGTCTTTGAAGTGAAATCAACCAATGGTGATACATTTTTGGGTGGAGAAGATTTTGACATGAGAATTCTAAAATATCTTTGTGATGAGTTTAAAAAAGATAATGGTGTTGATTTATCAAAGGATCCTCTTGCGCTTCAAAGATTAAAAGAAGCTTCTGAAAAAGCTAAAATTGAGCTATCTTCAACTTTAGAAACCGAAATCAATTTACCCTATATTACAGCAGATTCTTCTGGACCTAAGCACTTAAATTTGAAGTTATCACGAGCCAAACTTGAGCAATTGGTTGATGATTTAATCGATAGAACCATCAAACCTTGTGAAAATGCCCTCCAAGATGCGGGACTTAAAGCTTCTGATATTGATGAGGTTGTTTTAGTTGGTGGGATGACCAGAATGCCAAAAGTTATTGAAACTGTTAAAAAACTTTTTGGTAAAGAGCCCAATAGAAGCGTTAATCCTGATGAGGTTGTTGCAATTGGTGCGGCAATTCAAGGAGCGGTTCTTCAAGGCGATGTTAAAGATGTATTACTTCTCGATGTAACCCCTCTTTCTCTTGGTATTGAAACTGCCGGAGGTGTATTTACAAGACTTATTGATCGAAATACTACGATTCCAACCAACAAAAGTCAGGTTTTCTCAACCGCGTCAGATAATCAAACTGCAGTTACAATTAAAGTATTTCAAGGCGAGAGAGATATCGCGGTCCATAATAAACTTTTAGGTGAGTTTAACCTAGAAGGGATTGCTCCAGCTCCAAGAGGTCTTCCTCAAATCGAGGTTTCATTTGATATTGATGCTAATGGCGTTGTGAAAGTTTCAGCCAAAGATAAGGCTACAAATAAAGAACAACAAATTCGTATTCAATCTTCGGGTGGTTTATCGGAAGAAGAAATCAAAAAAATGATGCACGACGCCGAAGCTAATGCCAGCGCTGATAAAGCCCGTAAAGAATTAATCGAGGCTAAAAATCAGGCTGATTCTATAATTTACGAAACCGAAAAATCACTTCGTGATCATGGTGACAAAATCGATTCAACTCTTAAAAATTCTGTTGAAGAAGATTTGAGTAAGTTAAAAGAAATCCTTTCCAAAAATGATATTTCGGCTGAAGAAATAAAAAAATCTACCGAAAGTTTGGTTCAAAATTCAATGAAAATTGGTGAGGCTATTTACAAAAATTCTCAACAAAATTCATCAAACAACCCACAATCTGAAACTCAAAGTTCTTCGGAGCAAAATTCTGATGATAATGCAAAAGTTGTTGATGGAGAATTTAACGAAGTTAAAGACGACAAAAAATAGCTCTTCTTAAATTTAAAGCATTGCAGAGTTTTTTTATTGAAACTTTGCAA
>RFYG01000026.1 GCA_009925685.1 Pseudomonadota bacterium | reverse complement strand
ATACTAGCACACCATCAGCTAGAAATGGAAGAAATCGCGCTAGCACATTAGAAGAGCAAGATAATATTCTAAGTAAGATGATTTCAAAAGTAGAAATCTTTAAAAATTCTAATATCAGGGTATTTTTTAATACACAAAATATAGGGTTTTTAGACCCAAGAGTGAAAAATTTTGGTTTTAGATTTTATGATGATTCCACCAAAATCAATACCAATAATAATCAAAGTTTAATTTATTATCACCAACGCCGAATCGATTTTAAAGTCCCCGAAGGAATTTATGATTTACAAGTCGAAAAATCATTTGTGGCTGAATATGATTTTGATAATTTAAATGCAATTTCTTATAAAAAAGGCTGTTATTTAGGTCAAGAAACCACTGCTCGTAACCATTATCGTGGATCAATACGCAAAAAAATTTTCAAATTTGAAATTATAAATTTTAATGATTCGGTTATTGATTTTCTTGACTCTTTGAGCAATTTAAATTCTTTACAAATTGAGGATGAAAATCTAAAATTTTTCAGCGTTAATAACCTAGAAATATTATCTTCATTCAATAATTCTGTCGAAAATAAAGCCGATTTTAAATCGATTGGTCTAATCTTGTCGATGATTGCTAATCATCAATCAAAATCTATAAGTGGTTTAGCTCTTATTAAATTTTCCGAAGATGAAACTATCAAAAACGACACGAATTTTTTACAAAATCTAAGTTTCTTGGGTAATAAAGTTTTAATTACAAACTAATTTTCTGAATGCAAATTTACCTTCCGATAGCTGAAATCCCGGTTAATATTTTCTTGATTCTTTCGCTTGGATTGATTACGGGTTTTTTGGCTGGAATGTTTGGAATTGGCGGTGGTTTTTTAGCAACACCTTTTTTAATTTTTATCGGAGTTCCTTCAGCGGTCTCGGTATCAACCTCAACTAATCAAATTATTTCGGCCTCAGTTTCTGGTCTTTTGGCGCATTTTAAAAAAGGCAATGTCGATATAAAAATGGGGCTATTTTTGGTTTTGGGCGGAATTATTGGCTCGTCGATCGGTGTGTCGATTTTTAAAATTCTTCAGAATGCTGGTCAAATTGATTTGGTTATAGCCCTTACTTATGTTGTGTTTCTTGGGACTATTAGCTTGACCATGCTTTCCGATAGTTTTAAAAATTTTATCGATAAAAAATTTGGAATGGATTGGCATCACCACCACGACGATCGCGTTAAGTTTCAATGGCTGTTGCGCTTAATTGATAAACTTCCTTTAAAAACTTATTTCAATAAATCCGAGGTTTATATCAGCATTTTTGTGCCAATTATTATTAGTTTTGGGATTGGTATCTTAGTTTCTTTGATGGGGATTGGTGGGGGATTTCTCATGATTCCAGCTATGATTTATATCTTGCAAATGCCATCGCACCTTGTAGTTGGAACTTCGTTATTTCAAATTGTTTTTATTGCCAGTAATGCCACTTTTCTTCAAGCAATTACCGGTAATAATGTTGATATTGTTCTTGGGTCTCTAATGATTTTTAGTTCGGCAATTGGTGCTCAGTTTGGCTCAAGAATTGCATATAAAGTTGATGCCAATGCAACTCGGGCTTTCCTTGCGGTCTTGTTGTTATTGATTTGTTTCAAAATGATGTTTCAACTTTTCACTGAACCAAACAACATTTATTCGCTAGAAATTTTGAAATGAAATTTAGGTTTCTCTTAATCACATTATTATTAACTATAAATCACTTTGATGCTCGCGCTGTCCCACTTATATCTGGAATTTCTTCAAATGAAATCAACGTCGATACCGAATTTAAAGGGGCGCAAATTTTGTTATTCGGGGCCAAAAGTGATGCAGGAAATATCGTTATTTCGGTTCGCGGTCCCCGAAAAAGTTTTATTGTGAGTAAAAAAGAAAATCTGCTCGGTGTTTGGTACAACGGTGAGAGGGTTAGTTTTAAAAATTCATACAGTTTTTATTCGCTATTTTCTACCTTCAATAATGGTCGAATGATTGAAGACAATTTAAACGATTTTGAACTTGGCAAAAATAATATTAAATTTGAAATCTCACAAAATCTTTCGCCCTCAAAAATGAATGAATTTAGGATACAGCTGGTCGAATTGCTCGAAAATAAACAATATTTTGCATCTAATACCAAGCCAATTGATTTTTTGGACGAAACCTTATTTAAGGTGATGATCGATTTTCCAAAAAATATTTTACTCGGTACTTACGTTGTAGAAATTTATTTGATTAATAACGGCTCGATTTTATCTTACCAATCAATCCCAATTTATGTTAATCAAGTCGGCTTAAGCGCAAAAATTTCAGATTTTGCCTCAAATCAATCAGTTTTATATGGATTGCTAGCAGTTTTTATCGCAGTTTTTGTGGGTATATTAACTAACTACTTTTTCGTAAAATTTATTAAAAAATAAATCGTTATTCCATGTCGACAATTATTGCTTGTATTGACTCTACTAATGCCTCTGAAAATGCCCTGCGCTATGCAACTTACATGGTTAAAAGAAATAATTTAAAGCTCCAAATTCTGGCGGTAATTGAAGGTTCGCACCGAAATTTATTGTTTGCAAGCGAGGCAATTTCTAACCAAAAGCGTAATCAAATTCAAAAACATCTTAAAAAATTAGTCGATAATATCTGTATACCAAATGGCATAGAGCCATCAATATCAATACGTGAAGGTGATATTGTCGCTGAGATTACCAAAGAAATTAAAGTGGTTGGAAATTGTAAAATGATCGTGTTCGGAAAATCACAAAATTTTCAATCTGATAACACTGTTTTGCCAAAAATTGTTGGTAAAATTGGCGACAAAATCAATGCTAGCGTTATGATTATTCCACAAAATATTTCAGAAGATTTTTGGAATATTTTCTCATAAAATATGTTTAAATCGTTTTTCACAATCTCTTTTTTTATCTCTCTTTCCAGAATATTGGGTTTTATCCGCGATATTTTAATTGCCAGATATATCGGAGTTAGTGCCTTATCCGATGCTTTTTTTGGGGCGTTTCGTGTACCGAATTTTTTTCGCCGAGTTTTTGCCGAAGGAGCTTTTAATTCAGCTTTTGTTCCAATTTTTATCGAAAAAATAAATTACAAAAATAACGATGAAAGCATACAAAATACTCGTTATTTTTTAGCTAATATTTTTTCGATTCTATTTTTTAGTTTGTTAATTTTTGTAATAATTTTTCAAATTTTCATGCCTTTTTTCATGAAAATTTTGTTTCCAGGTTTTTTTGCCGATCCCTTCAAATCTCAACAACTTGTTAGTTTCTCAAGAATTACAATTTTTTATCTAATTTTTATTTCACTAGTTTCTTTATTTTCGGGAGTGCTTAATTCTATCAATAAATTTGCGGTTCCCGCCTCGTCACCAATTATATTAAATTCAACTTTAATTATTGCGGTTTTATTTTTTGGAAAATTGTTCCCAAACTACGGCTATGCCTTATCTTGGGGGGTTTTTATTGCAGGAATTTTGCAATTTATTGTTGTTAGTTATGCGGTTTATAAAAATGGTTATTTGGTTTATCCAAAAATTCCAAAATTTAACGCCGATATAAAAAAGTTTTTTCGTAAACTTTTACCCGGAATTGTAGGTGCGAATGTTATGCAAATTAATTTGTTGGTCGATTCAATTTTTGCCAGCGCCATTGCAGGAGGGGTGTCTTATTTGTATTATGCTGACAGAATAAATCAGCTTCCGCTGGCCATGATTGGCATTGCAATTGGAATTGCGTTATTACCAAATTTATCTCGACGCATCAAAAGTGGCGAATTTGATTCGGCAATTAAGCTACAAAATACAGCTCTCGAAGCTAGTTTAATTTTAGTCATGCCCGCCACTTTGGCTTTAACAATTTTGTCTTATCCAATAATTTCGACTCTTTTTCAAAGGGGAGCATTTGGAGAAAATGAAACTAATTTCGTGAGCAAAGCCCTGATGTTTTATTCTTTCGGCTTGCCATCATTCGTTTTGGTAAAAGTTATGGAACCGGCATTTTTTTCGAGGCTTGATACCAAAACCCCCATGAAAATCGCTTTATGTTGCTTGGCCAATAATGTTGTTCTTAATTATATTTTTTATCTTGCCGAATTGGGTTTCGTTGGAATCATCTTGGCATCAGTTATATCAAGTTATCTAAACTTATCATTATTAATAATTAATCTTCTTCGTAAAAAACTTTTTTATTTTGAAAAACATTTTCTTAAAAAATTACTACTAATTATTATTCCATCTTTGTTAATGGCTTTGGTGTTATTATTTTTAAACAAATATTTTTCATTAAATCATAATTTTAATAATATTATTGAGCTTTCAATAATGATAATTGCTGGCTCGATAAGCTATTTTGTTGCAAGTTTTTATTCGGGAAGTTTGGATATTTTGATTGGAGTTTTAAAGTTAAAGCGCAAAAAAAATGATCAACCCCCATCTTAATAGCGAGCTAGATTATCAAAATCATAAACAAGAATTTATCTGCAATTTTTTAAAATCTCTAAATCATAAAATTGAGTTTATTTGGGTTGGCAAGGGTTCGCGTCGCAGAGTTGTTTTTCAAGTTGATAGATTCAATAATCTGGGTTTTTTTCGCGCTAAAACTAACGATTTAATCATAATTGAGAATTATGATTTGGCTGAAAAGTCCATCGAAGATTTGATTCCGTTTTTACAAAAATTTATTAAAAAATTTCCGCAAAATATATTAAATCAAATTGTGGTAACAAATTTTGATAACGGCATTGATGTTGTTTTTCGTCTTAATTCCCAACCTTCTTTGCATGATGAGCGCAAAATAGTTGATTTTGCCATCGCTCAAAAAATTAATTGTAGTTGGCAATTTAAAAATCAAATTACGCCCTTATATTTGCTCAAAAAAAATCAAATATTTTGTGGAAATTTAAAAATAGAAGTTGATAGCGATGTTTTTATACAGCCTACAAAATCAGGCCTTAATCACATAATTAATTTTTTAAAAAATAATATCCAAGATTCTTCTAAAATCAAAAAAGTTGCCGATTTGTATTGTGGATTTGGAGTTTATTCTTTTAGTTTAATCAATGAAAATCTTAGTTTTGAATGTTTCGAAGGTTCATATTCAATGGTCGAGATAATAAAAAATAATGCTAAAAATTATCAATTATCCCAAAAAATCCGTCCATTTGTGCGAGATTTATTTAATGACCCCTTAAGCCTGAAAGATCTTGAATCGTTTGATAATATTATAATTAATCCTCCTCGAAATGGTGCCGAACCACAAATTAAAAATATAGCTAAATCGGGTGTAAAAAAACTCCAATATATTTCATGTAATCCCGCTACTTTCCTTAGAGACGCTAGAATTCTCATTGACTCAAAATATAATATTTCTAATATGTTTTTATTAGATCAGTTTTATTCTACTAATCATTCCGAAGTTTTAACTAATTTTATTAAATCCTAATTAACATGTCATCTTCTCAACAATTAGAAATTTTAAAAAATCTTGAAGGTTTTTTTGGCAATACACCAATTGTTGAGGTATCTTTTAAATATAAATCAAAAGTTAAAAAAATTTACGCCAAATATGAGGCTTTTAATTTCAGTGGCTCAATCAAAGATCGCATCGCTCTGCATATTTTAAAAAAGTCTTACGAAAAAAATCTTATCAAAAAAGATGATGTTATTGTTGAGGCGACTAGCGGTAACACTGGAATTGCCTTTAGTGCTTTAGGTCGTGCTTTGGGTCATAAAGTTAAAATATTTATGCCCGATTGGTTGAGTAAAGAGCGTTATGATACAATAGAACTTTATGGTGCCGAAGTTATAAAAATTTCAAAAGAGCAGGGTGGTTTTTTGCGCTCTATTAGTGAGGCCAATGAATTTGTTGCTAAAAATCCTAATGCTTTTTGCCCGCAACAATTCACCAACATTGAAAATATAAATGCTCACTTTGAATATACCGCCCCCGAATTATTTAATAATATTCAAAAACTCGGTGTTAAGTTAACTCATTTTGTTGCCGGAGTTGGAACCGGTGGAACGATTATGGGTTTTCATAAATTTTGTTTAGCCAATAATTTAGCGGTTAAATGCCACCCTCTTGAGCCCCTTAACTCTCCAACTTTAAGTACGGGTGGTAAAAAGATTGGTCAACATCGAATTCAAGGCATTAGTGATGAATTTATTCCCGAAATCTTAAAACTAAATGAGCTCGAAAAAATTGTTAGCGTTGATGACGCAGATGCTGTAATTATGGCGCAAAAAATTAACCAAGCTGGACTTTCGGTTGGGATTTCATCTGGAGCAAACTTTATTGGCGCTTTAAAACTACTCGAAGAAAATTCACAAGATTTTGGTGTCGCCACAATTTTTTGTGATTCGGCCTTAAAATATTTATCAACAGATTTATGCAAAACAGAGGCGCTCAAATCAAATCTATTAAGCCCAGAAGTTGAAATTCTTAGTATAAAAACTTTTAGGTGTTAGTTTTTATTTTAAAATCTTGGGTTGAATCTTTATTAAAAAATCTTAAAAATTTTACTCGGTGAGGGCGGGCGATTTGCCTTTTTAGCGGGTCAGGTTCGAAAGAAAGCATCCCAAGATTGGTTGAGTCGGGTCGCCCTCACTTTTTTATCAAGCTTTAATTTATCTTACGTTAATCGCCTTTTTTTAAGTTAATCGCGTCTAATTAAATTAAAGTTCTCAATTCTCAATTTCTTAAATTTTCAGTTCTTAACTAAAGTTTTATCGGGATGTCATCATATCTGGTTCTTGCGCGTAAATATCGTCCTCAAAATTTTAGTGAGCTAGTTGGCCAAGAAGTCTTGGTTAAAACCCTAACTAACGCCATAAAAAATAATCGTTTACATCACGCCTATATTTTGCATGGGATTCGTGGTGTCGGAAAAACTACCACCGCACGAATTATTGCTAAAACCCTCAATTGTTTAAATGATGAAATGCGCTTAAATGGCGAGGCGTGCGGGACTTGCAAAAATTGCGTCGCTATTTCTAATTCTCATCATCAAGATGTTTTTGAAATTGATGCGGCGAGTAGAACCGGAGTTGGCGATGTTAGAGAAATTATTGATTCAGTTGCCTATGCACCTGTTGAGGCGCGTTATAAAATTTATATTATTGATGAGTTTCACATGATGAGTGATAGCGCTTTTAATGCGCTTTTAAAAACTCTCGAAGAACCACCCGTTAATGTTAAATTCATTTTTGCAACCACCGAAATTCGTGAAGTTCCGCAAACAATTTTATCGCGATGTCAAAGATTTAATCTTCGAAGACTTGATGAAAGCGAAATCATCGATCATTTAAAAAATATTTTGACAAAAGAAGGTTTTGAAGCCGAAGAGCAAGCTTTGAATTTAATCGCTAAATCCTCAGAGGGTTCGGTTCGCGATGCTTTATCTATTCTTGATCAAGCCCTTGCCAACAATAATCATCAAAATTTTTTGGCCAGTATGGTAATTGAACAAATGCTCGGATTGTCGGATCGATTTGCCATAATCGAGCTTCTTGAAAATCTTGTAAAAGGCGATGTTAAGATGGCCCATAAAAATTTCGCTGATATTTTTCAAAACTCTTCTGATGTTGAGCAAGTTAGCAAAGATTTGCTTGAATTAATTCACAAAATTTTATCGATAAAACTAATTAACGAATATCAAATTGATGCTTTCTCTAAAAGTCAATTTGATAAACTCAAAAATATCGCCGAAAATACGGATATTTCTGATTTGATTAGAATTTGGCAACTTATTTCAAAATCAATGCCCGACATTAGCAACTCAAGTTCTAGTAAAATGTATTTTGAAATGCTGATAATCAGAATTTGTCACCTAATTGCTCTCCCCGATTTAAAACAAGTTTTAATTAATATTAACCAAGAAAAATTATCGATTTCTTCGGCAATTAATTCACAAAATATTGAAACTAACTCTCAAGAGTTTCATAAAACTAGCGATTTAAAAATCGAAGATAATTCCGAATTAATTGCTCAGATTTTGAAAAATTTTGAGGGTTCGCGTATTGTTTGATTTTTAATGAACTAAATTTTAAAAAATAATCCTAAAAAATTAATTTTGGATTGAGTTTATTATTTCAATCCTTAATTTTTTGACGCTTTAATTAAGCTTCTTTTCTAATTAAATATCCTTGAATTATATCCCTTCCAATATGACAGATAATAAAATCAAAATTTTGTGCGTTGAAGACGAAATTGACATCCGCTCAAATATTTCCGATATTCTTAGAGATGAGGGTTATGATGTTATTGAAGCTGGAAATGGATATGAGGGTTATGAAGCTTTTGTTAGACAGCGACCCGATCTAATTATATCCGATATTATGATGCCGGAGCTTGATGGATATGGTTTGCTAAAATTAGTGAGAGAAACATCGGGATTAAAACAATCCGCCGTGCCGTTTTTGTTTTTAACAGCTTTAGGTCAAAAGGATAGTGTGATCAAAGGTGTTAATTTAAGTGCCAATGATTACCTAATAAAACCAATCGATTTCGATCTTTTAATCGCCAAAGTTAAAGAAAAAACTACCAACCAAATCAGGGTCGAAAACATTCATCAGGGTCAAATTAATAATTTAAAAAATCAAATTTCTGTCGCCTTACCAAAGGATGTTTTTTTGTATCTAGATAACATCAC
The DNA here is from genome assembly GCA_009925685.1 of Pseudomonadota bacterium. Lineage (GTDB taxonomy): Bacteria > Pseudomonadota > Alphaproteobacteria > Rickettsiales > UBA1997 > CAILUF01. The sequence continues at coordinate 7,206 of RFYG01000026.1, read as the reverse complement.
TACGATTGCCTCTAATCTTAAAGATGAGCCCTTTGGACCATTTCCTCACCGAGCATATCTCGATGAAATTAAGAAAATTTATTTAAATTGTCTAAACCTCAGGACTGCAATCAATAACAACTTAGATCACGATGCGATTGATTTTAAGCTTAATGCTCAAGAAGAAATTATTAGTCTGGGAATATTTTTTGAAGAATTCCTTAGTAATATCGATCCAAGATTGGCCAGCAAAATCGAATTGACTAGCATTAAAAATATAAATCTCTTACCCAACATTAAAATCGATAGAATTATCCTCACCGAAGCAGTTGGTTTAACAATTTATGAAATGCTAAAGGTCGATACAAAATCTAAAATCTTGATTAGCGCCATGACCGATCATCTAAAGCAAATTGTTATCATATTTTATCTCGAAGGAAGTGATGAAAATGACATTAAAAATAGCTTTAAATCATCGAAAATTTCTAAAACTCTTGATAAACAGAACTGCCGATTTGAGATATTGGATAATAAAAAAAACACCGCTATCATAACTATTCCAGAATATAGATTGGTTTAATTCGATTGATAAAAAACTTTCATAGCTGATGTTTGCCAATTTTTTTGCGAATAGTATTTTGTAGATTCTAACTATGATAAAAAAAACACCAAAAATTTCTCACAAAAATCATCCAAAAAATAAAAAAAAACTTCCACTATTCTTCAAAATATTGCTCTCGGTAGCTATTTTTTTTGGTTTGGTTTTGTTTTATTTTATTGTTTTGGTATCAAGCTCACCTCGTTCAATTGATTTTGTAACCAATAAAATCCAAAAAAATCTCAATGCAAATTTTCAAAATCGCGTCAAAATTTCTCAGACTTTAGTAAATTTTACAACCTACGGAAGCTTCAGAATTCAGGTTCAAGACGTTAAAATTTTATACAAAGATATCAAGTCTGACTCTAGCGATAAATCTATTGAAAACATCAAATATTTTAGTATCCCCAAAATTGAAGCCGAATTTTCATTATTTGATTTAATTTTTCTAAAATTTAATCCGAGTAAAATTAAAATTTTTAAACCTGAAATCTTGATAGAAAATAATAACCAATTAAATAACGCTTTAAAAAATACTCCTCAAAATAACGATTCTTCAATTGAAAATAATCAACAAATTGTAGTCTTATTAGAATTTTTATCCTCCTTTAGAAAAAATAAAAATCCGATTGAAAATTTTGAAATTGAAGATGCTAAAATCATATTTCAAACTCTTAAAATTAATTCTTCTGTAATCATTAAAAATGCCAAGATCTCAACCAAAATTAATCGCGATGCGCTAGATATTTTTTTACAAGGTCAGGTTTATTTCACGAGCAATTCCTCAGATTTTAAAATTGATTCAAAATGCAAATTGTCAAATCTTAACGACTTAAAATGCGATATTAATATTTTTAATTTTGTTCCCAAATCGATAGCAATATTCCACCCACTTCTTGATGATTTAAATAATATCGATACTGCGCTTAATGGTTCTTTGAACCTTGAAATTAATAGCGAAAAGTCTCTGAAGAATTTAAGTTTTAATCTTAGGGCTGATAAAGGAAGTTTTGAATTTAAAAACTTTTTTAAAGATAAAATTAATTTCAGCCATATGAAAATTATTGGAGATTTTGATGGAGTCAAAAAAATCCTTAAACTCAAAAATGTTAATAGTGTTCTGATTAGCAATATTGCCAATCAAACCGAAATTTTAAATCCTCAGTTGGACTTGGGTTTAACGCTATCAATTCTTGAAAATCAAAAAGCGCAATATGATTTTGAGATTGGTTTGGAGAATGTTTTAACCAATGAAATTGATAGATTTTGGCCTATTAATTTATCACAAAATGGTGTTAGAGATTGGGTTGTTAATCATATTAATAATGGTGCAATTAAAAAAGCTTACACAAAATTTTCAATCCTTGAAGACCCTTTAGAATCAAATCTCAAAGATATAAATGCCCGGCTAGATTTTGAAAATATCAATTTGAATTATGATCAAAATTTTCCTGAAATTACTAATTTATTTGGCGTCGCAGTTTTTTCTAAAAATGATATGAAAATTATTATAAATTCGGGCAATGTTTTAAAAAGTAAAATTTCTAAATCTGAAGTCACAATTGATGATTTTAATATGCCCATCAATATTTTAAAAATCGTTGGAAATGTCTCTGGAGGGTCTCAAGATGGCCTAAAGCACGCTTCAAACAACCCAGAATTTCAAGCTCAAACCGATAAATATTTAAATGGTTCGGCAAAAAGTTCTTTTGAAATTATGATTCCGCTTCTTGATAAAATATCACTCAAAGACACTTTTATCGAGGTAAAATCAAATATTTTTGGTGTTGATAATAATTTTATCAAAGGAGATGCAATAATTTCTACCAAGAAAGATTTGGGTTCTAATATTTTTAATACATTGATTGATCTAAAAAATTGTTCAATCGACAACAAAGAATTGAAGATTTCCAAAAAAATTTTTGAAGATGGTCACCTATCGTTTGGGGTTGATGTTGGCGAGAAATCTTTGGCTATAAAAAACATTTTTTATAGCAATATTATTCCAAAAAATATCGAAAATAAGGCCAAAAATAATAAAAAAATCGAAGCTAGTTTAGAGTTTTCTTATGAACCGTTTAATTTAATAAATCTTAAGATTAATAATCAAAATATTGGCAAAAATAATTACAATTTAAGCTACATCTTTGATAATAACAAATCTGATTTATTTTTATCTTTGAGAGGCAAAAATCTTGATGCTTCAGGCCTTATCGCCTCTAAAATTTTCAATAATAACTCAAAAAATTCTGCCAAAAATATTAAAATAATTATTGGACTAAGTAATCTTGAGTTAATTAATAAAAAACAACTTAGTAATGTTAATTTAAATTTAGTTTGCGTCCAAAAGATTTGCACTTCTGGAAATTTAAGCGCAGTTATTTCAAAACAAAAAAATAGCCCCAAAAATATCAATTTTAAAATCGTAAAAAATGGTAAAAAAGACGAATATTTGATTGAGGGTCAGATCCAAGATTTAGGTTTTATGACTGAGGGCCTCGGGATTTATAATCTAGTTTCAGGTGGCAGTGGCAAAATAAATATTTTACAAAATATAGTTGATCAACATTTAGTCCTAAGCGGAAATCTTAATGTTTCGAGTGATATTACTATTTTCGAAAGTGAAGCAGTTAAAAAATTGTCCAGCAATAATTTATTTTCTCAGATTAAGGATAAAATATTTTCGAGTGAAAAAACCACTTTTAGTTCTGTGGTTGTTGATTTTGTTATTCAGGATTCGGAATTAATTTTAAAATCATTGATCGCTAATAATTTTAAAATTGGCATTACCGCAAAGGGCAAAATCAATCTTAAAGATAATTCTACCGAAATTAAGGGCATGATAGTTCCGGGGTACATTATAAATAGCTTATTTGGGCTCGGTAAAATCCCAGTTCTAGGTAATGTTATTAGTGGAGTTTTAACGGGAGGTGAGGGCGGTGGAATTTTTAGCATTCGTTACGAATATCTCAAAAATGCTAATGATAAAGAGGGTAAATTTTCAACTAACAAAGTTTCTGCTTTTGTGCCTTCATCAATATCGAGTTTGTTTGATTAGTATTTATAGAAACCGGCGGTATTTTTAGGACTAACTTTTGCTCCAATTTTTTGTTATGGATTAACAATCTTTGTGAATATGGTCATGTTGATGAGAGTAAAAACTAATCTCACTAACGCTATTTTCGTTAAGTTTTTTAGCGCCAAGTAATGACAAATATTCGGGATGTTGATTTATGTGTTCTGGTTTGCCGTGGCAACAAACATGCTTGTTGATGCAATAAACTATATCAGTTTTTTGCATAACCAAATGCAAATCATGAGAAATTAACAATATTGCGCAATTAATAATTTGGCGAAATTCATCAACAATTTTATAAAATTCATTCACGGCGCTAATATCCATAAATTGCGTTGGCTCATCAAGAATTAAAATATCATTCAGCCCACAAATTGATTGTAAAAACAAAACTTTTTGCAATTGTCCACCCGAAATTTCATGAATTTGATGATTTAGAATGCTTGAAATTTTAAGTCTTTCGCACCACGAATCAAAATTAGGTGATAATTTATTATTATTTGTAAGTTTAATAAACCCAAGAACATCAAGCGGAATAGTTTTGTCGATGTTAATTTTTTGTGGCATGTGGCCAATTTTAAGATTTTTATTTAACAATATATTGCCACTCGATGGCTTTATGGCCCCAATAATAACTCTCGCCAGACTAGTTTTTCCTCCACCATTAATGCCAATTAAAGTTGTTATTTCGCCACGATTTAGAGTTAAAGAAATATTTTCTAGAATTTGATTATTGTCGATTTTTAAGGAAATATTGTTTAGCGCTAGGAGTTGCATTGATTTAATTGAATTAGTTTGAGGGTCGAGCAAAACTAGAAAAGTTAACAATTTAATCAATTAAAATTATAATTGATTAACGGTTAGTTGATCTAGGGGTGGATTCTGAATTTGTTGGGATAGATGGCGAAGTTTGAGGGATTCCGGCATTTGAAGGATTTGTTGGGATAGATGGCGAAGTTTGAGGTTTCTCGTTAGTTGAGGGATTTGTAGAACTTGAGTTAGATTGGTTTTGTTGAGATGTGTTTGAAGATGATGGGTTTGTTGAAGGTGAAGATGGATTGTAAGAATATGAAATTGCTGGAGATGAAGTTTTTTGGTTATTATTTTGTTGGTTTTGCATATTTTTGAGTCGTATTTCTTCGGCTTCTTTAATTATACTTCGACTTTTAATTTGCTGAAATTTTTGCTTGGCTTCAAGATTGCGTTTTTTGATTCTCTCCTCGCGTTGTTTTCGTTGCTCTTCACGCCATTTTTCAATGTTGGTTTTGTTGGATTTGTTTATTTTTTCGAGATTTGATTCATTGAAATCATCTTCGCCAGTCGATTTTTTATAAACCATATCTTCATCTAATTCGCTATCTTGCAACGCGCTATCTTCAGGATCTTTTTTTGTTGTTTTTGATGAAGATTCTTCATTAACAAAATTTTCTGAAATTGCTTCTTGAGGCTTGTCAACCTTTTGTGGCGGTGTATTTTTGGGGATTAACCTAATTTCAATTTGATTGTTATTTTTTATTGCTTGAGTTTCGTAATTCTTTGATGACGAAGCTGATATTTGATTTGTTGGGTTTTGAGCGTAGCTCTTTAGGTTAAAAAAAGTTAATAAAACTAAAATGTTTACGAAGAGTTTTTTAGCCATTTTTTATGATTTTTATCCAACTTTTACCGTCTTTCGCCCATTGGTGGCATTGGTCTTTCCATCGGTCTTGAACCCTGAGGAGCTTGGGGCTGTTGATTAGATGGAGAGGGTTGCATTTGACGATTATCTTCAAATTTTGGACGACCCAATTGACGATTTTCTTGTCCATCAGCCCTATTAGTTTCAAATTTTGCACCTCGGGGTGATTGATTTAACTCAGATTGAGGTTTTTGTCTTTCTTGCCAATTTTCGCGAGCCTTTTCGCGTCTATTTTCCATTCTTTCTTTTATCTCTCTTCTTCTTTGCTGTCTTTTTTCTTCGTTTTGAGCGCGTCTTTGATTTGCAATTTCTTGGTTTTTAGAGTTTCTGTTTTGAATTTCTTGAGTTGAATTTTCGGGATTTGGGGCCGGTTCTTGAGCCAATGAAGAATTGCAATAAATTGCGGTTAAAAGTCCAAAAATTGCAAATGATTTTTTCATAATTTTGATTTAATAAAATTTTATCGAAGGTGCGTTTAATTAATTTTATAATCTTAATAACTCAAAATTTTTTTAATCAACTTTTAAATATTAATCGGGTGTGTGTTTTTTTAGAAATGGCGTGATTTTTGAAGTAAAATAAAATCAGCCAATACGCATGCCATCATGGCTTCTCCAACTGGAACGGCGCGAATTCCAACGCAAGGATCGTGGCGACCTTTAGTGATAATTTCACAATTATTGCCATGAATATCTATGGTGCGACGCGGGATTAAAATTGAACTGGTAGGCTTTACGGCAAATCGAACTATCAAATCTTGACCAGATGAAATTCCTCCGATTACGCCACCCGAATTATTTGATGAAAATTTTATCAAATCGCCATCTTTATACATTTCATCAGCGACCTGCGAACCTCTCAATGACGCGCTAGACATGCCAAATCCTATTTCAACACCTTTTACGGCATTAATTGACATCATGGCATTAGCAAGACGAGCATCAAGTTTGTCGTAAATTGGCTCACCAAGACCGGCGGGAACATTTTTGGCGACGATCTCGATAATAGCTCCAACTGAATCACCGCTTTTTCTTATATCGAGGAGATATTGTGCAAAATCATCAACTGAATTTTTATCGGGGCAAAATAAATCATTTTGGTCAATTTGATTAAAATCGATATTATTTGGGTTAATTTTTTTTTCGCCAATTTGGGTTATGTATCCATATATTTCAATATTCGATTTTTCGAGAATTTTGCGGGCAACGGCTCCAGCACCAACTCTCATGGCAGTTTCACGCGCAGAAGATCGGCCTCCACCGCGATAATCACGAATACCATATTTTTTGAAATAAGTGAAGTCAGCGTGAGATGGGCGAAATTTATCTTTTATGTCACCATAATCGTGCGATTTTTGATCTTGGTTATGAATTAAAAGGGCAATTGGAGTGCCAGTTGTTTTGCCTTCAAAGACGCCTGATAAAATTTTTACTTCATCTTTTTCTTGACGTTGAGTTGTGAATTTTGATTGACCGGGGCGTCTTTTGTCGAGATATTTTTGAATATCGTTTTCGTTTAAATCAAGTAAAGACGGACAACCATCAACCACACAGCCAATGGCTTCGCCATGGCTTTCTCCAAAAGTTGTAAAGCTAAAAATATTTCCAAATCTATTCATAATTTATTGATTAAAGATTAAAACTGGATTCTTGCTAAAAATAAGATGATTTCCACCATCTATAATTTTTAACTCTCCGGCGCTAATATTGCCAATGTCTGATGAGGCATGAACTTCTTCCATGGTAACTTCATCTTCAGTAAAATGGTAAGCTCGAGTCGCAGAAATTTTATATATTTTGCCATCGTCATGCATTATTGACATTCTAGGATTGGTCATAATTTTTTCGGCTTTGATATTTTTAGAATTATTTTTAG
>RFYG01000025.1 GCA_009925685.1 Pseudomonadota bacterium | reverse complement strand
TCGAATTTTTTTAATTCTAATTCGTATAAATCAGACTCCGCTAAAACAGACTCCGCATAATTCGTTAAATTTGGCATTGCGATGGACAATGCGTTGATTTTCTTAAAAAAGATTTACTTACTTAAGTTTTGTTATAAAAATATTTGCCTAACCGAACTAACTCCTAAAATCATCATTCAAAAATTTAAAATCTTTTAAAACTTTTAGATTAACAACAATTATTTATGAAAAATTCTACCTTAGCTAAATTCGATTTGCCTTACGCCAGCAAAGTTTCTTCTCATAAAAAAATTCTATATAAAAATGCGCGAATTATCGACCCAAAATCGGGTTTTGATGAGGTTGGCGATTTATTGGTTATTGGCGATAAAATTACTGATTTTGGTGCTGATTTTGCAAAAACCATTGCTCAAAATTCAAGCATTAATGCCGATGAGATTGTTGATTGCCATGGTTTGGTCTTAGCTCCCGGATTAATCGATATACAAGTTCATTTTCGTGATCCCGGTCAAACTCACAAAGAGGATTTGGCCTCGGGTAGCGCTTCTGCCGTTGCGGGCGGGATAACCACCGTGGTTTGTCAGCCTAACACTTCGCCAACGCTTGATTCGGTTTTGACCTTTGAATATCTAAGGCTTAAAGCGCAAGAAGTGGCTCATTGCAATATTTTGGCTTATGGTTGTATCTCAAAATCCATGAAAGGCGAGGAGTTGAGTGACTTTTATGCGCTTAAAGAAGCTGGTGCAGTTGGCTTCACAGATGATGGCTTGCCAGTCATGAATGCTAATTTGATGCGCAGGGCTTTCGAATATTCCAAAGATTTAAATGTTGTTATTGCTCAACATGCCGAAGATTTAAATTTAAGCAACAAAGGTTGTATCAATGAAGGTAAAGTGTCTCTTACCCTTGGTGTTCGTGGTATTCCCAATATTTCTGAATCAGTGATTGTTGAGCGTGATATTGCAATTCTTGAAGCAATTGGCGGTCGCTATCATTTACTTCATTGTTCGACAAGACAAGCGCTTGACGCGGTTCGCCGTGCCAAAGAAAAAGGTTTAAATGTCACCGCCGAAGTGGCCCCGCATCATTTTTTATTGACCGATGAGCAAGTTTTAAGGTCTGGCACTCTTGCCAAAATGAATCCGCCACTTCGCAGTGAAGCTGATCGCTTGGCCTTAATTGAAGGTTTAAAATCTGGTTTGATTGATGCAATTGCAACCGATCACGCGCCACATGATATTGCTTCAAAAGAAAAACCACTTGAAGAAGCGACCTTTGGGATTGTTGGTGTCGAAACTATGCTGGCTCTATCTCTTAGTCTTTATCATCAAAAAGTTTTATCGCTTCGTGACTTACTTGCCAAAATGACCTGCAATCCGGCCAAAATTATAAATTTTGATGGTGGAGAAATTAAAAAAGGTGGTCGAGCTGATTTGGTTTTAATTGATTTAAATCATGAATGGCAAATTGACTCGCAAAAGTTTTTTAGTAAATCGAAAAATTCTCCTTTCGATGGTTGGAAAGTTAAGGGTAGGGCAATCCTTACGGCGGTTGGAGGCAAGATAGTTTATCGTGCCTAAATTTTGGAGCGTAAAATTATTCGATAAAATCTAGTTTTAAAAATCTAATCCACAAAATAGCGCATTGGATTTGATGATTTGGGAACTGTTGAGATAAGGCTTCTCGGTATAATTGAAGTTGTTGATGATAATTTTTTGGAGTTTGATCGGGGATTTTTTCATCTGATTTATAATCTAAAATCAAGATCTCGGTTGGGGTAATTTTTAGCAAATCTATCCGCAATTTTTGTTGGTTAAATAGAACTTCGTATTCACATTTAATTTGGTTTTTAAGATTTTTATCAAAAATATCGCGGTAAATATTTGAATTGAGGTAATTTTTAATAATCGAATTAACTTCATCGCAGTTTTGTTTTGAAAGTTGGTAATAATTTTGAAAATATTTTTCTACAAAATTAATTATCCAATCATTTGGCATAATGTAGTTTTTACCTACAAACTCTAGGGCTTTATGCAGATAATCTCCAAAAATTAACGCTGAATTTATTTGATTAAAATCTGAATTTTTTTGGATATTTTTGTAGTGCGATTTTTCAAATTCATAATCGTTAATATTTTGATTATTTTGCGTCGATAATAAATTTTCATAATTCAACGTGACTTTATTTATAAAATTTTCATTGAGTGAATTAATGATTTTGTACCAACATTTTTCGTCAAATTCTTTACTTATACCAGCAATGTAGATCTCATCTTCGGCTCGCGTTAATGCAACATATAAAAGTCGGAGATGCTCTTCATAATTTTGAGCAATTTTTTCGTCAAAAATTTTCTTAATTTGATTATTTATTTTGGCATTTTTGACAATCCACAAAGGGAAATCTTCATCCCAAATAATTTTTTCTCGATTATCAATTTGTTTTGAGTAGCTATAAAGACAATCAGGCATTATCACAATCGGAGCTTGTAAGCCTTTGGAAGAGTGGATCGTGGTAATTTTAATGCGATTTGAATGATTATTTGTAATTGAAATTTCGGGGTCAATTTTTTCAACAAATTCTAAAAAACTTTGCAAATTGGGTGAATTTTTGTTGCAAAAATCTTGGCAAATTAGCAAAAAATTATTGATGATTTCGAAGCCCTCTTCGCCAAATCTGGCAATGATATTATTTTGGTTGGCTGAGTTTTTTAAAATCGTAAAAAAGAAATCAAATGAATTATTATTTTTGGCTAAATCAATGATTTGATTGAGGTTTTCGCCATCTTTTGTGTTTTTTAATATTTCCCACAAACTTAAATTTTGAGTGTTTTTGGTAATGCAAACCTCAAGTAATTGTTGCTCATTATAGTTGAAGAATGGTGATTTTAGTAAGCAGGCCAGATTAAATTCGTCGGATTTTAACAAGGCAAAGCGAGCCAGTGATAAAAAATCTTGAATTAATAAATTTTCGCTAAATTTAATTTTTCCAACGCTTGCAAAAGGAATGCCAAGCTGGGCAAAATTATTGGCTAATTTCTCCATCAAGCCGTTTTGGCGTTTGCGCAATAGAATCATGATGTCGCCATATTCAACTGCACGATTTTTGTCGGTAACTAATCTTTTAGAATCAACCCATTCCTTGATTTTATTGGCAACGATTTTAGCGATAAAATCGTTGGATTGAGATGAGTTAATATTGGCTTTAAATAAATCATTTATTACAGAATTTTCATCTTCAATTGATGATGAATTTTGTTCAAATATTTTTTCGTCATATTGCCAAACCTCAACATAACCAACGCTAGAGCGATATGAGTGATGATTTTTATATGCTCCGATTTTGCAAATGGCATTTTGAAAGAGTGGATTTTCAAAAACGCAATCTACTAATCTTAAAATATTTTGCCCCGAACGAAATGAAACATTTAGATCAATGTTTTTTAATTCGTGATTAGATTTTTGAGTTAAATAATCGTAAAAATCTTTGGTTTTGTTGATTTCGGCACCTTGAAAACCCATTATTGATTGCTTTTCATCGCCAACAATAAAGATACTGCGGGGGTTTTGAGATTTAGATTCGCCACTAAAAAAATCATCAATTAAAGCTTTAATAATTGACCACTGCATTGGATTGGTATCTTGGGCTTCATCAACCAGTAAATGATCGAAAGAGCAATCCATTTTTAACTTTATCCATTCGCAATTTTTGGGATCAACAAGAACTTGATTAGCAATGTTAATAAGATCGCTATAATCTAAAAAGCCATTTTCGATTTTAATTCTTTGAAATTCATCCAAAACTCTATCGACAATTTTGAGTAAATTTATGCTATTTTCTATCGCAACTGAAGCTTGAAGAAGTTGATTAAAATCATCAATTTTTTGATAAAAAATATTTATCTCATTTTCAAAAATTTCGGTAATTTTTTTAGAAAATTTTCTTGGCGTATATTCTTTGGTAAAAAAGGCTAAAACCAGAGATTCGAAGGTCCCAAGCTGAGGATTTTCAATAAATTGATTGATAAGATCGGCAGATTTATTGTCTTTTTGTGTTCCATGAGCAATTTTATCTGAAAAATTTTGTAATTTATTTAGATTAATTTCGCTTAAAAAGTTGGTGAAGATATTTTCAATTAATTGATCAGATTTACCGTTGTTTGAGGCATCAATCTTGAATCTCTTATATATTTTGACGGCTAGATCGTCAATGTTTCGATTGAAATTGCGGATTTGAAAAATTTTATCTTTGTTGTTCAGTAATTGGGATATTAGTTCGTTAATTGTTGATTCGCTTGCGAGGCTATTAATTTTTAGAATTATATTTCTAATTGACTCATCTTCAATTGCTTGATTGAGGACGTTTTTTTGACAATTTTTAAGCAAAATTTTGGCATGATTTTCGTCGATTAATTCAAAATTTACTGGAATTTTCGCCTCAAACGGAAAGCTCTGCAAAATTCCTTTGCAAAAGCTGTGGATAGTTTGAATTTTGATTTTGAATTCGACATCAAGATTGCTTATTAGTAGGCCTCTGGCTTTATTAATTAAAAACTGATTGGGTTTTTTTCCGCACAAATTAAAAAGTTTATCGATAAGCTCATTTTCATCGCAGATTGCCCATTTTTGAAGCTCAGAAAACAGTCTTTTTTGCATTTCAACCGAGGCAACTTTGGTATAGGTGAGGCACAATATTTTGTGAGGTTCGATGTCATCAAGAAGAAGTCTAAGAATTCTATCGGTAAGGACTTTTGTTTTGCCTGAACCGGCAGAAGCCATTACCCAAATAGAAAGGTTAGGGTCGGAGGCTTGTTGTTGAGTTTTGATTGGGTCGAGCATTAAAATAAGTTAGTTTTTCTAAAAAAGACTACTCTGAAGCTGACTTTGAATCTGGCGAATTGTTGTTTGATTCAATTGATGGGGTTTCGTCAATAGTTTTATTTTTATCGTTTATGGCTTGTTCCTCTTTTTCGCGCATAATTCGACGATAGCGAGCCACATTGGCGTTATGCTCTTGAAGGGTTGAAGCAAAAATATGATCACCGCGACCACTGGCAACAAAATAAATATAATCAGTCGAAGGTGGATTTAATACGGCTTTAATGGAAGCCAATCCGGGATTGCAGATTGGGGCAGGTGGCAAACCATAGATGTGGTAAGTGTTGAAGTTAGAATTGTTTTGAATGTCACTAACTCTGATTTGGCGTTCAAGTTTTTTGTCGCCAAAAGTAAAAGAATAAATAATTGTCGGGTCGGATTGGAGTTTTATTCCTTTGTGAAGCCTGTTGGTGAAAACTGATGCCACAAGACCTCTTTCAGAGTTCATGCCCGTTTCTTTTTCAACAATCGAAGCTAAAATAATTGCTTCTTCCTTGGTTTTTAAAGGAATATTTTTGTTGCGAGATTCCCACAATTCGTCAATTGCTTTATTCATCGAGTTTTGCATTCTTTTAACCATGCCTTGTTTGGTGTCATTGTAGGAATAAAAATATGTTTCGGGTAAAAGACTGCCTTCGCGGATTTTTTCGGGCGGACTACCAATTAAACCATTTGAGTTAGCAATAATATTTAGAGCTAAGTGCGAGGATAAACCTTCGGCGATCGTAATTTTGCGAAAAAAAACATTACCGCGAATCATTTTGTGAAGAATTTTATAGTAGGAGATGTTTTTTTCGAAAAAATATTCACCATAGCGAACCTTCGGGTCAATCCCTTTGATGAGTTGCCCGATATATAAAAATGCTCCGGGGCTTTTAATAATTTTTTCTTGATGAAGTTTATCGACGACTTCGCGCAAAGTCATTCCGCTTTCAATGATAAACTTTTTATCTTCACGATGATATGAATTTGGTGCGTTAAAATAAGCTATAATTGCAAACGATAAAAAAATGTAGCAGAAGGTCACCACTGAAAATGTTGCGCAAGCAATTAAAATTTTATTTTTCATTAGTGAATCGTTTTAAAATCAAGCAAGCATTTGTTCCGCCAAAGCCAAACGAGTTTGACATGACGGAGTTTGACATGACGATATCAATTTTTCTTTCTTTTGCTTTGTGTGGAACTAAATCGATATCACACCCTTCAGATGGATCGTCGAGATTGAGAGTTGGGGGGGCAATATTATCTTGAATTGCTTTAATAGAGAAAATTGCTTCAACTGCTCCGGCTGCGCCAAGAAGGTGTCCAATCGCTGATTTTGTTGAAGACATTGATAATTTGTAGGCGTGATCACCAAAAACTTTTTTGACAGAATTGACTTCAATTTCATCTCCAAGGGGGGTAGATGTGCCATGAGCATTGATGTAATCAATTTGATCAGGATTTAATTTGGCATGATTAAGGGCTAATTTCATGGCATAGCTAGAACCTCGACCAGAAGATTCCGGAGCAGTCATGTGATAAGCATCTCCAGAAAGGCCATAACCAACTAATTCAGCGTATATTTTAGCGCCACGTTTTTTAGCGTGCTCTAATTCTTCAAGAACAACAACTCCAGCGCCTTCACCCATTACAAAACCGTCACGTCTTTTATCCCATGGTCTTGAACCTTGGGTTGGTTCATCATTGAAGTTGGTTGAAAGTGCGCGAAGTGCGGCAAAACCTCCAATTCCAGATTCACAAATTGTAGATTCTGCTCCACCGGCAATCATAACATCGACATCGCCATATTCTATCATACGAGCTGAATCTCCAATGGCATGGGCTCCAGAAGCACAGGCGGTAACAACGGCATGATTTGGTCCCATAAAGCCATGACGAATAGAAATTTGACCCGAAGCAAGGTTTATAAGGCTTTGAGGAATAAAGAATGGTGTAATTTTTTTAATACCTTTTTCCTTCATATTGATAACAGTTTTTTCAATAGCAGGAAGTCCACCAATTCCAGAGCCCATCATGATTCCAGTGCGATATTTTTGTTCATCAGTTGTGGCTTGCCAACCCGAGTCGGCTATAGCTTGATCGGCTGCGCAAATTGCGAAATGAATAAAGCGATCCATTTTTCGTTGCTCTTTTGGATCGATGTAGATATCGGGGTTAAAAAGGTCTTCTCCATCACCATATTTAACTTCTCCAATTGTTGATAATTTTTTTCCAAGTTCCATGTGCGTTTGATGAAAGAGGAGTTACTGCTCCAATTCCAGTAATAACAATTCTTCTTTTGGTAGACATTTTTAAGTTAAAAAAAGGGATTAGTTTTTTAAAATTTGGCGTCGGATAATAAATACAAGAAATTATTTTTAAAGAATTACTTTAAAAGTTTAAAGCACAGTAAAATCAAGCGGGAAAAATTGCTTGATAGTCTTAATTTGCTGGCTCCAATTTTTTCACCATATTCATATTTTATTGGATATTCTGCAAAGTTATTAATTAATTTATTTTGATTTAATTTTATTAAAATTTCGATTACATAAGTGAAGTCTTTTTCGGTTATAAAATTTGCTCCTAATTTTTTATAAAGTTTTTGTAAAATAGAATTTTTATAAATTCTGTAACCACTCGTATAATCTTTAATTTTATTTTTGTTTTTAGTGTTTTTTATTGGAAACAAAATTTGTAAAAATAATGAAATCGACTTGCTGATCATTATTCGATAAAATGGAAAGTGACTTATCGAACTAGAATTTACGAACCTAGAGGCTACCATAAAATCTAAATTTTCGTTATCAAAAATTTTAATCATTTCTGATAATTGAGATGGTTTGTGAGTGCAATCAGCATCAAAAGAAATGATTAAATCATTATCGCTACAGTTAAGAATAGTGTGCGTAAATGTTTTTTTAAATGCTATTCCAAGACCCCTTTGATTTTCTATTGGCAAAATTGTTATTGGACATTGTTTTTTATATTTCTCGATTACCTCAACCGAGTTGTCAGTTGAGCAATCGAGGCAAAAAATAATTTCAAACTCTCGTTGCATTAATTCAAATTCATGAATTATACTTGGGATTAATTTTTCGATATTTTTTGCTTCGTTGAAGGCGCAGAGAAGTATTCTTATCAATTTTAAAAAAATTTAAATTAAAAAATTAGCCCTATTTTTAAATGATTCGAGATATAACTTGCAAGAACTTTGACGCAATAATAATTGGATCCGGAGGATCGGGTTTGATGACTGCAATTACGGCGCATGATGAGGGTGTAAAAAATATTGCTATTCTTAGTAAGGTTCTTCCAACCAACAGCCATACAATATCAGCAAAAGGGGGTATTAATGCCAGCCTTGGAAATGTTGTCAAAGATGATTGGCGCTGGCATGCTTTCGATACCTTGAAAGGATCGGCTTTCTTGGCTGATGAAGATGCGGTCGAGTTATTGTGTAAAAATGCTAATGAGGCGATATTATTTCTTGAGCAAAATGGTGTCGTTTTTTCCCGTGATTCTAACCATAAAATTTCGCAACGCGCTTACGGTGGTCAAACTTCTGAATTTGGTAAAGGTGGAATCGCTTATCGCGCTTGTTATTCAAAAGACAACACTGGTCAAACAATTTTGCATACACTTCATCAACAAGCTCTAAAAAGAAATATAGAATTTTATAACGATTTTTTCGTAATCGATTTGTTGGTGAAAGATAATAAATGCTTTGGATGCTTAGCAATAGACTTAAACGCGGGTAGCTTAGAAATATTTGAGGCTAAAACCACCATTTTAGCCACTGGAGGTTACAGTCAAATTTATCACAACACAACCTCTTCAACTATATGTACAGGAGATGGATCTGCTCTTGCTCTCAAAGCCGGATATTATTTGCAAGATATGGAATTTGTTCAGTTTCATCCTACTGGAATTTATGGTTCGGGGTTTTTGATTACAGAGGCTTGTAGAGGAGAGGGGGCTTTTTTGCTCAATAAAAATCATCAAAGATTTATGCAAAATTATGCGCCCGAAATGATGGAATTATCTTCTCGCGATGTTATTGCTCAATCAATGGCTCAAGAGATCCTAATTGGCAATGGTGGAGGTGTAAATCATGATCATCTTTATCTTGATTTAAGGCATTTAGACGACGATGTGTTTAAAAATAAACTTCCCGGAGTGTTAGATTTAGTTAATAAATTTGCCAAACTCAACCCGCGCCAAGATTTAATTCCAGTTGCTCCATCGGCGCATTATTCGATGGGTGGGGTTGCTACCGATATTAATTGCGTTGTTGGTGACGGTCTTATGGCGGTAGGGGAGGTGGCTTGTCATTCGGTTCATGGTGCAAATCGACTTGGCTGTAATTCTCTTCTTGATTTGGTAGTTTTTGGTAAAATTGCGGGAATAAAAATTAGCGAAATAAACAAACAAAAAAATTCTTGTGAGTTTTCAAATTTGCAAAATCAAAAAAACTTTCAAGAAATTATCGATGAAAAATTATGTATTTTTTATGATAAATTTATCGACAAATCCAAAAAAAATGAGCCCTTCAATAAAGATTTATCTCTTTCCCAAATAAAATTACAAATGCAAAAAAATAACGATCGTACATTGGGAGTTTTTAGAAATGTTGAGTTAATGAAAAGTGGTTACAACTTTAATATTGAGCTTTTAAAACAAATTAGACGCTTTAAAATAAGCTCCCCAAACCTAGCTTGGAACGACGAATTAATTCAATATTTAGAAATAGAAAATCTTTTACTTAACTCTTTAGCGGTGGGTTTTTGTGCTTTAAATCGCCTTGAGAGCAGAGGAAGTCATTATCGCTCTGACTTTCCGCGACTTAATAATGAAAATTTTTTAGCACATAGTTTGTGTAAAATTATTAATCAGCAAAATATTGAAATGGAATTTTCATTAAAACCAGTCAGGCATTCAAATAAATTTTTAAATTATTAATCTATATGCGCTACAGTGCCAACCTAAACATTATTATTAAAGCCATAGAAAAAGCTTCAATTCACATTTCGCGAGATTTTGTTGAGCTAGAAAATTTACAATCAAATCCTGCCTCATGCGCCAAGTTTGCCTCATCTTGCTATAATAGAATAAAACAAATTTTGGTTGATGATTTTACAAAATTTCGTCCCGACTTTAATATTACCTTTAGTGACGGTCAAAAAATCATTAATCATGAAAATTCTGAATATTCACTATTGATTCATGTGATTGATGGCATTGAAAATTTACTTAGAGCTTCAGGTGATTTTACAGTTAGCATTGCGCTAATTCATAAAAATGGCGCTAAAAATGAGACCATCTCACTTGCGATCTCAAAAGTTATTGGCGGTGAATTATTTTATTCTGAAAAAGGTTTTGGAGCTTATTTAAATAATCGAAGAATTCGTGTTTCTAAAAGAAATAAATCATCTGATTTTTTGGTTGCATGTGATGATATAAACCACCTTAAAAATCTTGAGAAGGTTGATTCAAAAGAGCTTTTTAAGACGGAAGTTTCTGGCGATAAAATCCCCGAAACTAAAATCCCCGAAACTAAAATGCCCAGAAATCTGGGCTGTAAGACTCTTGATATTGCATATTTTTCATGCTCACGATTTGATAAGCTAATTCACAATAAATCTGATTTATATGAACCTTTTTTACTTTTAGTTCGTGAATCTGGCGGAAGGATTATTGATGATGGCCACAAAATTATTGTATCCAACAATTAATGTGCATAAAAAATATTATCTTTGAGACCGGCTTTACTAAACCCATCTAGGCGAATTCTGCATGAATCACATTTACCGCAAGCATAGTTTTTGTGATCGAGCAATATTGGATCATAACAAGAATGAGTAATCGAATAATCAACTCCCAAATTGTTTCCTAAGCGGATAATTTCTGACTTTTTTAGATTTATTAATGGCGTGTGGATAGTTATTTTACCTTTATTTTCAACGGTTGAGGCGCAGGCCAAATTAGCCATTTTTTGAAAAGCCTCAATATACTCAATTCGACAATCTGGATAACCACTATAATCGATAGCGTTGACACCAATAAAAATATCAAAGCAATTTAATATTTCGGCAAAAGCTAAAGCGTATGATAAAAAAATCGTGTTACGCGCCGGAACGTAAGTGATTGGTATCGAGGTATTTGTCAAACTAATATTATTTTTGGGAACATCGATATCCGAAGTTAGAGCTGAACCTCCAAAGATTCTCAAATCAATATTAGCAATTTTATATTCTTTAATCTTAAAAAAATCGGCAATTTTTTGAGCTGATTCGAGTTCAATTTTATGGCGTTGACCATAAAAAAAACTTAAACCATACATCTCAAAACCATCATTTTTGGCTATGGCACATGTGGTTGCCGAGTCTAGCCCGCCACTTAAAAGTATTACCGCTTTTTTCATTATTATAAATTTTTGAATAAGTTATTTTAATTTTAAAATTCCTTGCCTAAGATTATTTACGAATTTTATAAAACTCAATTTTAGAGTTTTTAGCGGTTCGATTAAGATTAATTAATTTTTAAAGGTTAATAATCTTCCATTCTTTTTATTATTTTCTTTCAAATATTTGGGTGGTTAGCTCAGTTGGTTAGAGTGCTACGTTGACATCGTAGAGGTCGGAAGTTCGAGTCTTCTACCACCCACCAAATCCTCTCTTATGAAAAAAATTATCGTAAAAAACCCAATTGTTGAAATTGATGGCGATGAAATGGCGCGCATTATTTGGGGCTTTATAAAGCGCAAACTTATTTTACCGCGAGTTCAAGTCGACATAAAATATTTTGATTTAGCTCTTGAGAATCGGGATAAAACTGATGATCAAATTACGATTGATGCCGGAAACGCTATCAAAGAAATTGGAGTTGGTATTAAATGCGCAACTATTACACCCGACGAAGCCCGCAAAAAAGAATTTAATCTTAAGCAAATTTGGAAATCTCCCAATGGCACTATTCGCAATATACTTGACGGAACAGTTTTTCGCGAGCCAATTGTGTGTAATAACGTTCCAAGATTGGTTTCCAATTGGCAAACCCCAATAATTGTTGGTCGTCATGCTTTTGGCGATCAGTATAAAGCCGTTGATTTTGTTGTTCCAAGTGCAGGCAAATTATCTATAAAATTTGAAGGTGAAAATGGCGAATTAATTGAACATGAAGTCCATAAATATAAAAATTCTGGAGTAGCTTTAGCCATGTTTAATGTCGATGATTCTATCCGCGGATTTGCGCGCTCATGTTTTAATATTGCTCTTCAAAAGGGTTGGCCTTTATATCTATCAACCAAAAATACTATTCTTAAAAAGTATGATGGGAGATTTAAAGATATTTTCGCCGAAATATATGAACAAGAATTTAAATCAAAATTTAGTGAGCAAAAAATTTCTTACGAACATCGTTTAATTGATGATATGGTGGCTTTCGCATTAAAATCTTCGGGCAGTTTTGTCTGGGCTTGCAAGAATTATGATGGTGATGTTCAGTCTGATTCAGTGGCTCAAGGTTTTGGCTCTCTTGGTTTAATGACTTCAGTACTAATTACTCCCGATGGTAAAGTTATGGAAACCGAAGCGGCCCACGGAACTATAACCCGTCATTATCGCGAACATCAAAAAGGAAAGCCAACTTCGTCAAATCCGATTGCGTCAATATTTGCTTGGTCGCGTGGACTAGAATTTAGAGGTAAGCTTGATAATAATTCTGAAATTGTTGATTTTGCTAAAAAGCTCGAAAAAGCCTGCATAGTAACTGTTGAAAGTGGTAAAATGACCAAAGATTTGGCCATTTGCGTTCATGGCAATAAAGTTGATTATGGCAAAGATTATCTATACACCGAAGAGTTTATTGATGAAATAAATAAAAATCTTTCCAAGTTAGTTGATTAGTATTTTAAAACTTGAGCTAGTTTTTAATTTTTAAAATTTTTTTAAATATCGATTTGGTTTGGAATTATAAAAACAACTAAAAGGGGCTTGAATTTTATATCAAGCCCCTATTTTTATTAACCATTTTTAAAAATATTAGATAAAACTATTTATCTTGAAGAAGTTTTTTATACGAAGCTTCGTCCATTGTATCATCTAGGTCGGAAGAGTTTGAAACTTTCACTTTAGCGATCCATCCATCTTGATACGAAGACTGATTTATAAGTTCGGGCGAAGAGGTTAATGACTCATTAATAGCAATCACTTCTCCAGTCACAGGAATGTAAACATCGCTTGCTGATTTTGAGGACTCAACAACTGCAAAGGCATCATGTTTTTTATAGACATTTCCTAGTTTGGGAAGTTCAACAAAAACCAATTCTCCAAGAGCGTCGGCAGCATATTCGGTGATGCCTATTGTGGCGATATCGCCTTCAACTTTTATCCATTCGTGATCTTTTGTAAAACGCATTTTAGTCTCCAATTTTAAGGTTATTTAAGAAATTTTTTTAGATAATGACTTTGTTTTTGGTTCAACAAAAACAAATGAAGTGATTTCGGCAGGAATTTCACGATCTCGGACAACCGCAAAAACTTTATCAGTAATTTTTAAAATCGATGGATCGAAATATCCTTGACCAATAGAAATTTTAAGATTCGGAGAAAATCCGCCACTCGAGAGCTTGCCAATGATTTTTCCATCTTTTTTGATTTCAGTGCCTTCGCGAGCAATTCCTCTGTCAAGAAGTTTAACACCCATTCTTTTTCGTGACACGCCATTTATTTTTTCATCAATAACTCTGCGTGAACCAATAAAATTTAAATTAGTTTTGCTAACTACCCATCCAATGCTGGCTTCAATTGGCGATGTTGAGTCGTCGAGGTCATGGCCATAAAGTGGATAACCCATTTCGAGACGAAGCGAGTCGCGCGCTCCAAGTCCAATTGGCTTTACTTCGGGTTGTTTAGATAATTCAAGCCAAAAATTCTCAACTAAAGAATTTTCAATACTAACTTCGTAACCGTCTTCGCCGGTATAACCTGTTCTTGAAACAAAAACTTCAGAGCCATTATCAAGTTTAAAAAAACCAATATTCATGTAGGAAAGATTTTCAATATTTTGGTTTTTAATGAATCTGGCTAAAATTTCGGGTGATTTTTGACCTTGGATAGCAATTAAAGAGCGGTCAGATAGTTCGATAAATTTTAATTGATTGGGAAGGTTTTTTCGGATCCAATTAGCGTCTTTCTCTTTGCAACCAGCATTAAGAACTATAAAAAATTTATTATCATTAATTTTAGTGATAATTAAATCGTCAATTATTCCACCATTATCGTTGGTCAGAACGGTATATTTAGCGAGATTTGGCGTACTAAGCGAAAAATCAGTTGGAGTGATTTTTGACAAAAAATCAGCAACTTTATCGCCTTCTATAAAAAATTGACCCATATGCGAAACATCGAAAATTCCGACGTTACCTGAGCGCGTCCATTCATGTTCTTTAAGCATGCCATCTTGGTATTGAACTGGCATATCAAACCCTGCGAACTCAACCATTTTAGCTCCTTGCGAGCGGTGAATTTTGTTTAGTGCGGTTGTTTTCATATTTTTTGAGAAATTTAGTTGCTATGATTTGGGATTACTCAACATCTGGAACAGCTGGTTTTATGGTGTTTGAGTCATTGGGTAGGGTTGAACTTTGATTTTGTTGATCTAATTCATTTTTTGGTGATTTGCTATCTTTGGAATTGTGGTCTTCAATAGCTTGTTGTAATTCTTGAGAAATTTTAGTGGATTTATTTTTTGAGATTGATGCTAGAACTAAACAGTTAACCATAAAAATTGCAATTAATGTCATGGTAATTTTGCTTAAAATTGACATACTTGCTTTACCGGATATTGCAGAATTTAAACCTGCTGAACTCGAGCTAAGACCACTTAAAGAATCGCCATCAGATTTTTGCGCTAGAACTAAAATAATCATCAAAACCGCAACAATAATTTGCACTATTAATAAAAAAAATTGAACACCTTCCATTGTTAAAAAAATTAGGTTAAAGTTTAATAACTGTTAATTTAGAGATTGTTTTGAAATGTAGAAAATCCGGCAAATAATATTTGAATTTTTTTATGAAACAAGAATTTATTTATTCAATAAAACTATGAATATCAGCGATAAAATACATGTTAAAATTAACCAAAAAATTTTTTCTAAAATTGATGATTTTCTTGATGTAAATAACATTGAAAAGCGTGAAGTTTTATTGGTTAGTGATATGAATATTTGGGAAAAAAATCATCATTTATTTCCAAAAAATTTTGAAAATAACTTTGGAGATTTTTTGATTTTGGAAAATCCTCAAGCTAATGATTTTAATATTAAAAAAATTACAAAAAAATCTCGGAATTTTAAATATATTTTCGGTTTTGGAAGTGGGACTATTAATGATTTATGCAAATACAGTGCCTTCAAAATCAATAAAAAATATTTTATTCTTATCTCGGCTTTATCGATGAATGGTTATGTTTCTAAAAACGCTTCAATTGAAATTAATGGTCACAAAAAATCTTTATTAGCTACTCTTCCAATTGCAGTTTTTGCTGATTTACGAATATTAAAAAATGCTCCTGAGAGACTGAATAAAGCTGGTTTAGCAGATGTTTTATGTTTTTATTCATGTCAGTTCGACTTAATTTTAGCTAGGGAAGTTTTTCTTTATCAAATTAACGAAAAATCTCTCGAAATTCAGTCAAAACTTATTAATAAATTTGAAAAAAATTATTTAAATTTTTCGTGGCAAGATGAAAAATTTCTTAAAGTGTTATTTAAAATGATTTTGAATTCTGGTTTTGTGTTCATTTTGTAGCTGGAAATAAATTCGAACAGATCGATACCACTGTCATCGATCCAACCGTTAACCGCAATTTTACCATTCAATGCGTCGGCACCGAGAATAAATTTAGATGCTCCGAATTGCTTGATCCATTCACCCACAAGATCAGGATCTTTGGCGGCCAAACTTCCAATTGTCATCTGAGTAGCTCCCGCATTTAAAACATTATCAAGATCTTCTCGTGTTTTGATACCTCCACCAAAATCCACTTCCAAATTGGTCGCGTTACAAATAGATTCCAAAGTTGATAGATTGATCACACGACCAGCCTTTGCTCCATCTAGATCGACCATATGAAGTCTTGTAAATCCAGCATCTTCAAATTGTCTGGCAATATCAGCCGGATTCGTGTGATACACTTTTTCGGTCGAATAATCTCCTTTGGT
>RFYG01000024.1 GCA_009925685.1 Pseudomonadota bacterium | reverse complement strand
ATTCAAGAATTCAAGGCCTTGTGCCAGGGTCTCTTGATATTGTTGCATATTATTTTATAAGTCTCTAAAAATACCGCTCCTAATTTTTACAGTAGTAAATCACAATTACCAAACATCTAAAATAACCCAACTAAATAAACCAACTAAAATAAATTTTAGTTTCAAAGTTTCTTCATTTCTTGAAGAGCACGTAGCTCAGTCGGTAGAGCACCTCACTTTTAATGAGGTTGTCGTTGGTTCGATTCCAACCGTGCTCACCACTTTATTTTTCTTCAAAATATTTCTTAAAAAAATCTTATAATTTTTACATTTTTTTACAAAAAAATTTTGCAATAAAATAGATTGATTTTTTTTCAAAAACTAAAAAACTAAGCTCAATAAAACAATCGCCATAAATTAATAATTTTCGCTAGTGGACAAAAAAATCATCAACTTGCATCTCATATCCGATTCTACCGGTGAAACTCTTAGTTCAGTTGCAAGAGCGGTTTTATCGCAGTTTGAATCTGTTGAATCAAACGATTTTATTTGGCCATTAATCAGAACCAAGCCACAGTTGGATAAAGTTTTTGAGGCAATTCTAAAACAACCAGGAATTGTTCTTTATACAATTATGCACGATAGTTTGGTTGAAGATTTGCGCAAATTTTGTTTTGAAATCAAAGTGCCTTGCATACCAGTTTTGTCGCACATAATAGCTGAATTCTCCAATTATTTAAGTGAGAATATTAGTCATAGTGTAGGTAGGCAACATTTGTTAGATAGTGGATATTTTTCGAGAGTCGATGCGATAAGTTATACAATTACTCATGATGATGGTCAATCAACATGGGATTTGTATGAGGCTGATGTGGTTATTGTAGGTGTTTCAAGAACATCAAAATCTCCAACTTCGGTTTATTTATCGTGTCGTGGATATAAAGTGGCAAACGTTCCCTTTGTATCTTTCGAAACAATCCCAAACTCAATCTACGAATTGAAAAAACCCCTAATTGTTGGATTAATTATTAATCCAGAAAAACTTATTCAAATCAGACAGTCGCGTCTGGCCTCAATTGGCCAAGAGGTAAAAAATGAATATGTTGACATTGAATCGATAAAAAAAGAAATTGCTGAATCGCGAAAGCTTTTTGCCAAGTTAAATTGTCCAGTTATCGATGTCACCAAAAGGTCGGTTGAAGAAACATCGGCCAAAATAATTCAACTTCTCCAAGAAAAGAAGTTGAAAGAAAAAATACAATAACGATTGAATTACAAAGTTTTATTTATGGTAAAAAGAACAATTTTAATAGTTGACGACGAGGCTACGCAAAGAAAAATAATTAGCCATTTTATTGAAAATCTAGGCCATAATTATCTAGTTATGTCTAGTGGAATGGAGGTGGTAGATTTCTTCATGAATCGCAAGGTTTTAAAAGGTGTTTCATGCCACGATGTCGATGTGATGTTATTAGATTTATCGATGCCTGATCTCGATGGATTAACGGTTTTAAAGCAAATTAATTCCATTAAGGGCGATCTCCAGGTAATCGTTTTAACTGCCAATCAAGATGTAAATTTGGCAATAACTGCCATAAACTATGGTGCGATTGACTATATTGTTAAAGGCGAAAACGATATTTTTGCGCGAGTTACGGCTTCAATCAATAATGCCATTGAAAAAAAGAATCTTAAATATCAAGTTTCGCATCTTGCTAGAAAGGGTAAAGATCAGGTAGCTTTTTCTGACATAATTGGTCAAAGCGAGCCGATTCTGAACGCCATTCGTTTGGCAAAAAAAATTGTTAATTCCAATATTTCTATTCTAATTGAAGGTCCGCGTGGCTCAGGAAAAGAACTTTTAGCCAGAGCTATTCATGGATCTTCCGCTAGTTCTGGAAAGCCATTTATTGTGGTTGATTGTGATATGCTCAAAACCACTAATGGCGAAGAAGAATTGTTCGGTTCCGAAAAATATGTGCCCGATGGTTCATTCAAAAATATCGGCAAAATTCGTGAAGCTAACAACGGAACCCTTTATCTTGAAAAAATTGAATCACTACGAACAGATTTGCAAGTCAAGCTGTTGCGTTTTATGCAAGAGGGAGAATTCACGCCAGTTGTCGGCAAATATCCAGTTAAAGCTCATGTTAGAATCATAGCTTCAACAACTCGCGACCTTAACAAATTGGTTCAAATTAAAAAATTTCGTGAAGATTTATACTATCGAATCTCGGCATTTCCAATTAAGGTACCTGATTTAAAAGAGCGCGGTGAGTCTGATATCGCACATTTGGCTGAAAATTTTTGTAGAGATTTTGCCATTAATGAAAATAAAAAAATTAAAACAATTAGTCTTGATGCAATTTATTTGCTTCATAATTACGAGTGGGAAGATAACGTGCGCCAGCTCAAGAACTCAATTTTCAGAGCGGTGGTTTTATGCGATGGCGACATTTTAAAGCCCGAACATTTTCCGCATTTACTTCACAAAGAAAGTAGCAATCTTACGAAAGCAAAAGCCATCATCAAAAAAAGCTCTGATATAAATAGCGAGTTAGTTGATATTTTTGACGATGAAGGTAAATGCAAAACTTTAGAATCAATCGAAGAAGAAATTATTCGCAGATTAGTTAACATATATAATGGAAACCTCTCTGAAGTTGCCAAACAACTTGAAATTGGCCGCTCAACAATTTACCGAAAACTAAAAATTGTAGGTGAATAATGACCAAGGTAAAAACTGCAATATTTCCGGTTGGTGGTCTTGGAACACGTTTTTTGCCGGCTACCAAGTCTTTACCCAAAGAAATGATGCCAATTGCCAATAAGCCCCTTATCCAATATGCCTTTGAAGAGGCGAAAGATGCCGGAGTTGAAAAATTCATCTTTATTACTGGGCGTAACAAAAATGCCATCGCAAATCACTTTGATCATGCATATGAACTTGAATCAAAGTTAGACGAAAAATCAAAAATTGAAGAGCTCAATAAGGTTGTGGGTTGGATGCCAAAAGCGGGTCAAATCGCTTTTGTTCGTCAACAAAAACCCCTTGGGCTTGGTCACGCAATCTGGTGTGCGAGAAACTTTATTGAACCAAATGAGCCATTTATTGTTGTTTTGGCAGACGAGCTTTTGATGCCGAATCCAGATTTACCAAGTCAATTGGTGCAAATGATCGCTAAATACGAACAATCCGAAAGTCACTCATGTATTATTGGAGTTGATGAAGTTGAGGTTGATGCGGTCAAAAATTATGGAATTATAAAACCACAAAATGATTCTTTAAAACCTACTCAAAAAATTATTGATATGGTTGAAAAACCCAATATTGACGAGGCGCCATCAAATCTAGCAATTAATGGTCGCTATATTTTAAATCCTAAAATCTTTGACTTTTTAGAAAAATTTCAAATTGGTAGCGGTGGTGAAATTCAATTAACCGATGCTCTCAATAAAATGTGCAAGGATTCACCATTTTATTATGTTAAAAATACCCAAAAACGCTTTGATTGTGGGAGTGTTTTGGGTTATCTCGAAGCCAATATTTCATTTGCTTTAAACGATACAAAAATTGGCAACGAATTTAGGAAAATCATTAACAAACATCTCTAAAAATGAAAAACAAAACAGCAATTGTCTTTCCCGGTCAAGGCTCTCAGGTGGTCGGAATGGGAAAAGATTTATTTGAAAGCTTTGCAACTGCGCGAAATGTTTTTAAAGCTATCGATGAAATTCTCAAAGTCGATTTATCCAAAATAATGTTTGAAGGACCGCAAGAAATTCTTACAAAAACCGAAAACACTCAACCGGCTTTGATGGCGGTCTCGGTTGCCATAATTGAAGTTTTAGAAAAAGATTTTGGTAAAAAATTTGACCAAATATGTTCTTTAACTGCTGGTCACTCACTAGGCGAATATTCTGCACTATGTGCTTCAAAAGCTTTGAGTCTTGAAGATACCGCCAAGCTTTTGCAAATTCGTGGCTCTTCGATGGCGCAATGTGGCAAAAAAAATGCGGGAGCAATGTGTGCAATTCTTGGTGTTGAGATTGATATTGCTCATGAAATTGCTAAAGAAGCTTCGCAAAATGAGGTTTGTCAGGTAGCGAATGATAATTCGGTCGGTCAAATTGTTTTGTCGGGTTCAAAAAATGCAATCGAAAGAGCGGTCGAAATTGCCAAAAGCAAAGGCGCAAAACGCGCGATTATATTGCCGGTGAGTGGCGCCTTTCACTCCACCTTAATGTTGGAGGCGCAAGAGAAAATGACGAATGCCTTGACGCAAATTAAAATTTCAAAACCAATTGTTCCGATTGTGGCCAATGTATCGGCGAATATCGAAGTCGATTCGTTAAATATTAAAAATTTATTGATTCAACAAATAACCGGTTCAGTGCGTTGGCGTGAAACTATGTTGTGTTTTGAAAAAAACGGTATCGAAGAGGTAATTGAAATAGGTGCTGGCAAAGTACTTTCTGGACTTGTTTCGAGAACTTGCCCAAATCTAAAATCCTCATCGGTTCAAAATGTTGAAGATTTAAAAAATTTCCTAACCAAATTATAGTTTGTTCAAAAAATTTCTAGCCAAAACATTGCTTATTAAACTAGCTCTATTCTACGCTATTGTGGTTTTGTTAATGATGGTTTTTCAAAGAAATTTTTTGTATTACCCGTTTGGTAAAATTTTAGTTATTCCCGAAGATTTTCAAGAAGTAATCCTTAAAACATCTGATGAAGTTGAAGTTTATGCGTGGTATAAAAAACCTTTGGAGGGTCAAAAAACCATTTTATATTTTCATGGTAATGCTGGAAATTTGGCGGGCAGGACCGACAGAATGATAAAATTTGCCAATCAATATGGGGTGTTAGCTATTTCATATCGCGGATATGCAAAATCCAAAGGAAGTCCTTCACAAGATGGTTTTTTTGCTGATGCCAATTCGGCGTTAGGTTTTTTAAATTCTCAACAAATTTCTACAAAACAAATCATTTTATTTGGTGAATCAATTGGATCGGGGGTTGCCACTAAGTTAGCTTCGGAAAATGAGTTTGCGGGTTTGATCCTAGAAGCGCCTTTTACCTCAATAGAATCGGTTGCTAAAAAAATTTATTGGTTTTTGCCAGTTTCGTTGATTCTTAGAGATCATTTTGATTCAGCCAAGCTTGCGCCAAAGATCAATACTCCGGTGTTAATAATTCATGCTAAGGGTGATAAAATTGTACCATTTTCCGAGGGGCAAAAACTTTTTGAATTATTCAACTCGCCTAAAAAATTAATCGCTTTAGATGGGGATTTTCATATTGCTGTGTCACCAGATTTTTTGATAAAATCCATCAAAGAATTTATGTCTGATAAGCTTGAATCATATTAGATATTTTCAAACAAATTAATTTTAAAAATAGCCAAATTAGATCTGCGATATGTGGAAGAAAGTTTTTGGTGAATTAGGGATCAGATATGAATTGGAGCGGGTGAAGGGACTTGAACCCTCGACACCTACCTTGGCAAGGTAGTACTCTACCACTGAGCTACACCCGCTTAAAAAGCAAAAATAAAAAATGGAATTCTGGTTTAGCAAGATAATTTAAAAATATTTGTGAAAAATATTTCAAATTTTTGCGATCAATTTTTGTGATTTTTTAATTTAGAAATTAAGCTATTTCAAAGAATTTAAAGTATAAAAAATAAATTGCAAATGGTGAATTTGGGTTTATATTTTGCGCCTCAATTAAAAAATATTTACTTTAAGTTTTTTCTAAAAATCACGCCAATTTCTAAAACTTTTAGCTAATCAATTTAAATCCCACTAATCATTAAAATATGTTAAAAAAATTTAATATTTCTAAAGCCCTTATTAGAAGATATTCATTTTTACTATTTTTCTTGATTTTCCCACTTACTTCTTGCGTTGAAACTATAGTCATTTCAACTGGATTTGGGGCGGGCTTGGCTTATCGCGAAAAAACCATTGACGACACTCGTAGTGATATAAAAATTGCCACCAAAATTGGTTATAAATTTATTTCAAATGGCCTAAAAAATTTTGGCAATTCAATCGATATTACTGTCAATGAGGGCAGGGTGATGTTGACTGGCATAGTACGTGACCCACAAAAAGCCAAACTTGCTCAAGAATTAAGTTGGCAAGCAAAAGGCGTGACCGAAGTTATTGATGAAATCAAAATTAATGAAACCGGCAAGATTGCTCCCAAAGACATTGCCTCAGCTATATTTGATTATATTCTCACCGCTGAAATTGAAACTAAATTCGCTTTAGCAAAAGATTTGCGAACTCTCAATTATCAAATTACCACCGTCGATAATGAAGTATACTTACTTGGGGTCGCAATAAACGAAAAAGAAATGAATCGCGCCATCGCCATCGCCTCAAAAGCTCGCGGAGTTTCAAAAGTTGTTAATCACGTAATTTTAGCCAATGACAGCAGAAGAGGTAAAGAATAATCAAGTAATTACCTTTGGTTGTCGACTCAACGCATTTGAATCTGAATCAATTAAAAAGGCCCTAGAATTATCGGGTGAAAAAAACCTGATTGTTTTTAATTCTTGCGCTGTTACGGCTGAAGCTGAAAAAGAATTGCGTGCCAAAATTCGTCTCGAGCGTAAAAAAAATCCACATGCCAAAATTGTTGTAACGGGTTGCGCTTCGCAAATCGATCCCCAAAAATATGCGCAAATGACTGAAGTTGACCTTGTGATCGGCAATTCTCAAAAATCTAGCGTTGAAAGCTATAAATTGAACGATGAACAAATTATTGATATAAAAAATCAAAAAATTCCAAACGCAAAAATTTCAACTGATGATAACAAAACCTACAATGCCAATGAATCGCAACATTCCGATAAAAAATTTAATGAATTTAAATCAACTCAAAATTATTTTCTAAAACCTCAAGAGCACGCCAAAATCAAGGTCAACGACATCATGTCGGTTCGCGATACTTCCCCTCATCTAGTTTCGTATTTTGAAAATCAAACCCGAGCTTTTTTAGAAATTCAAAATGGTTGTAATCATCGTTGCACTTTTTGCATTATTCCCTTCGGTCGGGGCAACAGTCGCTCGGTTCCGCTTGGCGAAATTGTTGAACAAACCAACAAAATGGCTAATGCGGGGCATCGCGAAATTGTGCTTACGGGAGTTGATATTTCAGATTACGGCAAAGATTTACCTACCTCGTTAACTCTTTCGCAAATGATCCGCAGAGTTTTAAAAATGACCCCAAGCCTTGATAGACTTCGATTATCTTCGGTTGATGTTGCCGAAATTGATGACGAATTTTTTGAAATATTGCGCACCGAGTCTCGTTTAATGCCTTACTTGCACCTAAGTGTTCAATCTGGCGACGATATGATTCTAAAGCGCATGAAGCGACGCCATAGTTGCGATCAAGTTATTAATTTTTGTCAAAAAGCCCGCCAAATTCGACCCGAAATAACTTTCGGAGCCGATATTATTGCTGGATTCCCAACCGAAGATGAATCGATGTTTAAGAACTCTTTAAGCTTAATTTCAAAAGCTGATTTAATTTTTACTCACATATTTCCATATTCGGCAAGGCAAGGCACGCCAGCTTCTAAAATGCCACAACTTGACAAAAAAATTATTAAAGAACGGGCAAAAATTTTGCGCGAGGCGGGAGAAAATCAATTAAATCAATATCTCTCAAAGCAAATTGGAAAAAATTTTAGGGTATTAATCGAAAAAAATAATCGCGGAAAAACCGAAAACTTTTTAGATGTTGAAATTCAAGACGCTAATCAAAAGATCGTCGATAACACAATTTATGATTGCCAAATTATTGCCACCAAAACACATAAAAACAAAACCATTTTGGTGGCTCGCAAGTTATAATTTATGATTTAAATTGCGCTTGGAACTTGCTCGAAATATTTAATAAAATTTTAAATAAAACTTAATAATAATTATTATCTTCTAATCAAAACAACCAAAATTTTTTATAAAATGTCAAATTTCTTTCAAAATTCGCAATTATTAAACGCCAAATCGTGGCCTTTTGAAGAGGCGCGCCGAATTTTCGAAAAAATCGATGGCAAAACTCCACAAAAAGGCTTCGTCTTGTTTGAAACCGGCTATGGACCTTCAGGATTGCCTCACATCGGGACATTTGGTGAGGTGGTGCGTACTTCGATGGTCCGTTATGCTTTTTCACTTTTAGCGCCACAAATTCCAACCAAAATGTTTTGCGTTTCTGACGACATTGACGGCTTGCGTAAAGTGCCCGACAATATTCCAAATCAAGATTTAGTGCGCGCTAATTTGGGCAAACCTCTATCTTCGGTGCCTGATCCGTTTGGCACTCATCAATCTTACGGCCATCACATGAATGCTCGTTTACGGAGTTTTCTTGATTCCTTTGGCTTTGAATATGAATTTATTTCGGCAACTGAAAAATATTGTTCGGGCGCTTTTGATTCAACAATGCTCAAAGTTTTAGATAAGTATGAAGAGTTGATGGAGCTCATGATTCCAACACTTGGGGCCGAGCGTCAAGAAACCTATTCTCCTTTTATGCCCATTGATCAAAAGTCGGGAATTGTTGTCGATAAAGGCGTAAAGGGCATTGACAAAAAAAAGGGAACAGTAATTTATGTTGCGCCAAATGGGCAAGAAAAAGAAGTTTCAGTGACCAAAGGCGGTTGCAAATTGCAATGGAAAATTGATTTCGGTGCTCGTTGGTATTCGCTTGGTGTTGATTACGAAATTTACGGCAAAGATCACCAACCTAACGAAAGAATTTATCGCAAAGTCTGTGAGATACTTGGTGGCGAGCCTCCCGTCAATTTTACTTACGAAATGTTTTTATCAGATACGGGCGAAAAAATCTCAAAATCAAAAGGCAATGGCATTGCAGTTGAAGATTGGTTAAAATATGCACCAAGCGAGTCGATGGCATTATTTATGTATCAAAAACCCAAAACCGCCAAACGTCTTTATTTCGATGTAATTCCCAAAGCAATGGATGAATATTTAACCTTCGTACAAAGCTTTGAAAACCAAACCCCAGAGCAAAAATTAGAAAATCCGGCTTTTTTTATTCATAATGGCAAGGTGCCAAGCGATTCATTAAATTTCAATATCAGCTATTCGCTTTTGTTAAATTTGGCGGGAGCTTGTAATCCCGAAAATGATGAGGTCTTGTGGGGTTTTATATCTAAATATCAAGCTGGTTTAAGTAAAGAATCATCGCCACTTTTGGCGCAAATGGTTGATCGTGCCATTAATTATTATAATGATTTCATCAAGAAAAATAAAAAATATCGCGAGGCTTCTAACCCTGAAAAATTAGCAATTGGCGAGCTTGCCGATGCCCTTAAAAATATTGATGAAAACAAAAAAAACGATCCGCAAGAATTACAAAATTTAGTTTTTCAAATTGGCAAAAATCATGGCTATGAAAAAAATATGCGCGATTGGTTTTTAGCGCTTTATCAAATTTTACTCGGTCAAGACCAAGGCCCAAGAATGGGATCATTCATTGCTTTGTTTGGAATTGATGAATTTTTGAGGTTGGTTGGCGAGAGGTTATAAATTTATTTTATGAAACAAAAATTGTTGCTTCAAAACCTTAATTCTTAATTGTTTTTTTAAAAAAAATTTCAAATTTAAGTTTTTAATCAGTTCAAATATTTTGCAAATTCTTAAGTTTAGAATTTTTTAAATTAGGCAAAATTTTTGTTGATTTAATATTGTTCAAACATAAGATTCGCGAGCCTTTTTGTAGGAACTAACTTAAAAATTTAAAATAACATTAATTCCAAATCTTGGTTCCAAAATTAATTTCAAAATTCTAGTTCCAAAATTTAAGTGCAATTCAAATCCATTTGTAATTTTAGCTAATAAAATTTTTAAATCTCAAATTTGGGTCTAGTCTCAAATATTTAGGTTTCAAAATTATTTTCAGAAATTATTGGATAGGTCCCGTATAATTAAAAACCTCATCAGTATGATTCGCATTTTCCAGTTGCCACAGTACTCTCAAATTAAGGTTTTAACGCTTAAGGAACTGACCAATATTTCTGAAATTAGAACCGATATAGCGTGGGTTGATTTACAAAATCCAACGATTGCACAAATTAAAGAAATAGAAGAATTTTTTGGTATCACTTTCCCAACTCGTCAACAGCAAGAAGAAATTGAAACCTCATCGCGTTATCTTGAAAATTCTGGTATAATTAAAATCAACTCGACATTTGTAAATATTGTTCCGCACACCGGAGCGCTTGAAGAGCATGAAATGTCCTTCATTTTGACTGAAAAAACCTTATTTACTTTGCGTTATTTCGACAGTCGGGTGATTTCAGAAACTGTCAAAAAAATTAAACAATTTCCGATGATTTTTGCTAATGCTTCGAAAATATTTGTGGCTATTCTTGAGGCGCGTACAGATTTTGATGCCGATTTAATGGAGTCGGTTTCAAAATATGTTGCTGAAATTAGCAAAAAAATCAATTACGATAATCGTCTTGATGAAAAACTTTTGCTAAAAATTAACGAAAGTCAAGACTTGACGATGTCGCTTCGCGAGGCGCTTTTTGATAAACAGCGCGTTTTATCTTCGTTATTGAGAAATGAAGATTTGATGCTTGAAAACTACAATCGTCTTCGAATTATTATTAAAGATATTAACTCTCTTATTGAGCATGCAAATTTCAATTTTACGCGCCTCGAATATCTTCAAAACAGTTTTTTGGGTTTATTAAATATCGAGCAAAACAAAGTAATAAAAACCTTCACAGTGGTTTCGTTAGTCTTTATGCCACCTACTTTGATTGCCAGTATTTACGGTATGAATTTTGATTTTATGCCAGAGCTGAATTCTAAATTCGGCTATCCAATAGCTTTAGTGTTGATGTTGGTGTCTTCGATAATTCCTTTGGCAATATTTAAACGCAAAAAGTGGCTTTGATTTAGGGTTTGGGTCGCAAATAAAAAATTAAAAGTGGCTGTTAATGATGCGTTTCAATCTTTGCAAATCATCTCGAATTTCGTGAGTTAATTTTTCTAATTTGTTTTTGTGATTTGGATTGATCGGTAGAATTTTTATATGTTCGTATTTACGAATAAATTCGTTTGGCGAGATTAATTGAGATTCTTCGGGTTGTTTTAGAGATTCATCTAAATGATTTTTTTCAATTTCAATTTCAAAGGCTGAAGAGGAGTTTTTATTGTTTTTGAATAAATCATCAAAAATTGCCATATTATTTGTTGTAATAGTTTTTAATGAAATATTTAAAAATTACCGAAGATATTGCTGTTAAAGGTACGGACAACAATACTCCAATAAATCCAAACATTGATCCAAAAAAGAAAATTCCAAAAATTATCCACAAAGCGTGAAGCTCAATTTTTTTGCCTATTAAATTTGGCACCAAGAAGTTCGATTCGATTATTTGGCCAATTAAATAAACCAACAAAATTACCCCGATTTGTGTGTAATTTAAGCCCCATTGAAACAAAGAAGCGATAACCCCAATAAATAAACCAGTACCGTATCCGATATATGGAATAAAAGATAAGACACCGGTAATAAAGCCAATTATAAAGCCATTATTTAAACCCAAAATAGTGAGTAAAATTGCATAATAAAATGCTAGAATAAGACAAATGTTGATTTGACCACGCAAAAATCCGGATATTGATTTATCGATTAAAACAAAAATTTCTCTGATTTGTAAAAAATATTTTTTGGGTAAATTATTGTTAATTTTATGAATAATGGCATGCCAATCTTTTAAGAGATAAAATATTAAAATCGGCATAATAAATAATATGGATAAGATATTGATAATAAAGGTTGAAGAGCTTATTAGGTTGGTAATAATTTTTTCGATCATTCCATCATTAAAAACAAATATCTCATTGTTTTTAATGAGGTCAAAAAAATTATGCTCAATTTCGATATTAAAGCGTGCAAAAAAATCCACGATATCGGGATAGAAATTATCTGAAAAATTTTCAATATGACTTGGAAATGACTGTGCAAGAAGGATGGTTTGGTTAAAAAGCAAAGGGAAAATAAAGACGCAAAAAACTACAAAAAAACATAAAAATATCGCCATGATTAAAGAAACGGCTTTGAAGCGCGAAAAATTAAACTTTTTGCATAAAAAATTGACCACCGGATTGAGTGTGTAAGATATTACGATTGCAAGAATAAAGGGGGTTAGAACGGTTCGAATTTTATATAGCAAAAGCCCCACAATTGTTAGTAGGATAAAGGTGAAAATGATTTTATCTTTTGTTTTCATTGAGAGATGGCGTTGATATCGAAAGTATCTCGAGTTCTTTTGTTAAAAATTAAACCGAGTTTTTCGAGTCCTTGTTCGACTGGAGTTTGAGTGTTGATGTAATTAATTTTAATTTTTACTTCATCTTTAGAAATTGATACTATTTCAATGCCATCAATCAAAGGGCTTCTATCAAGGGTGTTTTTTGTGTTGAGCCAATCAGAAATCGAAGAAATTTTAATGTTTAAATTAATGATATTTTTATTTAATGCATCATCATTTCCAATTGGATTATTTTTTAAATATTCAATTGAGCGATCCGCAACTTTTGTGATTAGATCGCTATATGAGAGTCGATCAACATTTATGAAGCTGAGTCGAAATTGTTTTTTGAGAAGTTTTCTAAGATATTGAACTTCAACCAAGACTTTATTTTCAATCTCATCAAAATTATAAAACATCAAATAAACCCCTTGGGCCTTGAATTTTTCGAGCATTTTTTCAAAATTTTCAAAAGAAATATTGTTGATATTTTGCCCATTAACCAAAGCAATATTTTCGGCATTAGATTCTGGGATTATAAAATTTTTTTGTAAGTTGTTTTTGTTTATAACCTTATCCATAGATTTGCTCCAGTCATTCTCTGGTTCCCATAAAAGCGGTCTTTTTTTGGCAACTTTAATCGGAATTATGAGATAATTATCTTTCTTGGTATCGATCTCATTATTTTTTAACTCTTGTTCTTTGGCTTTTTTTTCAAGGATATGATCAACAAAATCCCGAGCAAAAGTAATGTTGTAATTGGCGGAATAATTGTTGCCCGCGATTTTCTCGTCAACGATTTGCTCAGATCTAACCATTTCGGCAATTTCTTCGTTGGAAATGTTGTCGGCAGTCGCTATGGGAAGTTGAAGCCTCATAAGCAAAACCATAAAAGCATCGCGCCTAGCGTTTGATGTGGCTAAGATTTTTGATGCGCTGGGATTTTTGTCGGAAGCTTTAGAAGAAATTGAATCGATTTCGTAAATATTGTTTTTAGCTTCATTGTTTTTGACTTCTTGAGCAAAAGAATTTTGAGATAAAATTAAGAGTATGATTATTAAAATTTTGGTGGCTTTGAGCATGACAAATCAATTCTTGATTAAAAACTTGTTTCAAAAAAATATTTGTTTAAATTATTTTTATCAATCAAAGATTTCTCAATCATTTCTAATATTTCATAAAAATGTCATCTAGCTACAAAAAATCAGGCGTTGATATTGACGCCGGTAATGAATTGGTCAAAAAAATTAAGCCATTTGCGAAAGCTACTGCTAGAATCGGCGCAGATTCCGAGCTTGGGGGTTTTGGAGCTTTATTTGATTTAAAAAAATGCAATTACAAAGACCCCGTTCTCGTTTCTTCAACCGATGGGGTTGGTACCAAACTTAAAGTTGCCATTGAAACCAATACCCACGATACTATTGGCATTGATTTGGTGGCCATGTCTGTTAATGATTTAATTGTTCAAGGTGCCGAACCCTTGTTCTTCTTAGACTATTTTGCATGCTCAAAATTAAATGTTGACGTCGCAAGCGTTATCATCAAGGGAATTGCTGAGGGGTGTAAACAAGCTAATTGCGCTTTAATTGGTGGAGAAACCGCCGAAATGCCTAGTATGTATCAAGAAAATGATTACGATCTAGCGGGTTTTGCCGTTGGGGCAGTTGAGCGTGACAAAATTTTACCACGTCAAACTTCCAAAGGCGATGTTTTGATTGGCTTAGCTTCAAGCGGTCTTCACTCGAATGGCTATTCACTAGCGAGATATATTTTAAAACAAAATTCGCTAAAATTTTCTGATAAATTTAACAATCACAAAACCATTGGCGCAGAATTGCTTACCCCAACAAAAATTTTTGTTAAATCTTGTCTTGGGGCGATAAGAACCGATAAAGTTAAAGCTCTCGCCCACATAACCGGAGGAGGGTTGATCGAAAATTTACCGCGAGTTTTATCACCAAATATTGAAGCTAAAATTGATTATAACTCGTGGCATATGCCCGAAATTTTTTCATTTCTTCAAAAACTTGGAAAGGTTGAGGATAGCGAGATGCGCAGGACATTTAATTGCGGAATTGGAATGGTTTTGGTGGTTGGCAAAAACAATGTCGATGAAATTATCGATCTGCTAAAAAATTGCGGTGAAGATGCTTACATTATCGGAGAGTTAGCATGATTGACCGTAAAATTTCTGTCCATTTGCAAGATTTTCCAGCGGTTAATTTTTTAAATGACGAAGCTGATTTAATTCGCGATATGGATTTGATTCGGGCAATTTGTTCCTCAGCTCTGGCAATTCGCGATAGCAAAAATTTACGCGTTAGATTGCCACTTCAATCACTTACAATTATTGGTAAAAATGCTAATCGAATTTTGCCATTTATCGATATAATTTCTGAAGAAGTGAACGTTAAAGAAATAAAAATTGCCGAAAATATTGCAGATTTTGCCGACAATAAATTACAAATTAATTTTAAAAAAATTGGTGCCAAATTTGGTGCTAAAATTAAAGAAATAACCCAAGCCATCAAAGAAAATAATTGGCAAAAAATTGACGACAAAACTATTGAAATTGCTGGAGTTAAGCTAGTTGATGATGATTTTGAGTTAAAGCTTACAATCAAAAATATTGATGAAAAAAAATTAGCAATTTTGGCATTGCCCTCCAACGATTATTTGGTTTTATTGTCTATCGAAATTACTCAAGAACTTGAAGATGAGGGTATTGCCCGCGATATAGTTCGAGCAATTCAACAAAATCGCAAAGACGCTGATTTGCAAATAACCGATATGGTGAAATTAGAAATATTTTCCACCAATCCTAGGATAACTAGCGTTGCCAAGAGATTTGAAGATTATATTAAATCGCAAGTTTTGGCAACCAACCTTGAAATTCTAAAGGATAAAATTAGCAATTCTTATGCTAAAATTTTTGATAATCAGCTAGATGATGGTGATATCCAAATTGGATTGACGCGAAATTCTTTATAAATCCAATTTGACCTTGCTTGGCGATCTAATAAAATTATTAAAAATATTAACGATTTTTATATTTTTTAATCACCGCTAAAGCAATTACGTTTAAAGCAAAAGTAAAAGCAAATAAAGTTAAAGCTAAGGCAAAGGCCGAAAGTGTTTTCGGGCTATTAAACTCTTGATCTCCAACTAGTAAAGTAACAATTTGAGCGGTGGCAGTGGTCACTGAATCAAGCGGATTAAAGCTGAGTTTGGCAATTAATCCAGCCGACATAACTACGATCATTGTTTCACCAATGGCTCGAGAAACAGCCAAAATTATGGCCCCAACAATACTTGGTAAAGCTGATACCAAAACTACCTTTTTAATCATTTCTGATTTGGTGCTTCCAAGAGCAAGCGCGCCATCTTTCAAACTCTGTGGAACAGCGCTAATGGCATCATCAGTCAATGAAAGTACGAATGGAATAATCATTACCCCCATCACAAATCCGGCGGATAATGCGCTTTCTGATGAAATTTCGAGACCAAGATTTGAAAAAAAACTTTTAAAGAATGGCGCGACTAAAGTAACTGCAAAATAACCATAAACAACCGTCGGAACCCCAGCTAAAATTTCTAAAATTGGTTTCAAAAAATCACGTTTTTGCGGATTGGCATAAAGTGACAAATATATTGCAGACATTATACCAATTGGGATAGCAACCGCCATGGCAACGCAAGTAATTAAAAGAGTTCCCAAGAAAACCGGAATAATTCCAAATGAACTTTTTCCAACTTCTTGTTCGCTTGTGAGGGCCATTTGCGGGTTCCAATTAAATCCGAAAAAGAACTCTGTGGGCGAGATAAATTTAAAGAATCTAAGGGTTTCAATTAGGATTGATACGGTGATTATAGCGGTGATTAATACTCCGATACTAGTTGATAAGGAAAGCACGCTAACTTGAAATTTTTCAAAGTGCTTTTTGGCGCTGAATTTTTTGTGAAATAGGTGATTAATTAACCAAAAATTTGAAATTAGGATTAATATGAATGAAAAAATTTTTAGATTTATGTTGGTAAAAATTATATTACAAAAAATTGCTAAAGTTAGACTCCAGAGCATGAAGCAGTAAGTATAATGAACCGTAAGAGAATTAAATCTTTGGCTTTTATTTGAATTAATTCTGTGTTTTTTTAATTTGTGATTAACTAAAATCGCCAAGAAAATTAATGAAACTAAAAAAAATAAAATCATTGCTTAATGTATAAATTATTGCCCTCAAATCCGTTGCAAAAAATTCCTAAAATTCGATTGTACCTTGATAAAAACTTCAGTGATAAAAACCACAATAGTAAAAATTTTGTAGATTTAAAAATTATAAATTCACAACTTGAAATTGCCAATAATGATTTTGATTATTTGGTGAAGGTTATGCGTCAAAAAATTGGTGATGAAATCATGATTTTCAATGGTTTTGATGGTGATTTTATTGCCAAAATAATTGATATTCAAAAAAAATCTTTAACTTTAGAAATTGTTGAAAAAATTGCC